>CAZNQZ010000284.1:0-3256 GCA_964575245.1 uncultured Lachnobacterium sp.
CTGAATCATGTGGCTGCCTTTCTCAACTGTAGTCTGCATGAATTGGGGAAACGCTGATGAAAGCGTTTCCCGCGCCGGATTTATCTGACGCTTAGTATAACACAAAAATACATTTTCGCAAGATATTTTCAATATTTTCAACGTTTTCTGGATTTTTCGAGTGCCTTGTCGACAACGTTTTCTGTTTTCCAACACGCGCGTCATGGTAAAACAGGTCATGCCAAATATTTCCACAAAAGGAAGGGAGAAAATTCATGGGAGATAAAATGTTTGAAAACAATCAGGTCACTATTATGGGCGAGATCGTGTCCGACTTCTCGTACAGCCACGAGGTGTACGGCGAGGGTTTTTACATGGTGGAGGTGTCCGTCAACCGGCTGTCTAATTTTGTCGATTACATTCCGGTCATGGTCTCGGAGCGGTTGATCGATGTGCGGGAAAACTATACCGGACAGTATGTGTATGTCACGGGACAGTTCCGCTCCTTCAACCGTCATGAGGAACGCAAGAACCGGCTGGTGCTTTCCGTGTTTGCGAGGGAGCTCGAATTCGTGGATGAGCCGGAGGGGGAGAACGCGAGTAATCAGATTTTTCTTGACGGATACATATGCAAGGAATCTGTCTACCGGAAAACTCCTCTGGGAAGGGAGATTGCGGACCTGCTCGTGGCCGTGAACCGCTCTTACGGGAAATCCGATTACATTCCCTGTATCTGCTGGGGGAGAAATGCAAGGTTTGCATCCGGGTTTGCGGTGGGCAGCCATGTGCAGATCTGGGGAAGAATTCAGAGTCGTGAGTATGTGAAGAAGCTCAGCGAGACGGAGGTGGAGCAGAGGGTTGCCTACGAGGTCTCGGTCAGTAAAATCGAATTTATCGAGTGAATAATGTGTGCTTGATTAATTTTTCCTATTGTGGTATCGTACTATAGACTGTTCTGTAGCTACTATTGTTCTGTGTGATATGGATAACGAACGACCTTCGGGCGCTGCCCGGGGGCGGATGGAGGGAAAAATGGACAAAGGCGTTGTGCAGATCTACTACGGAGAAGGACACGGGAAATCCACGGCTGCCATGGGGAGAGCGATCCACGAGGCGGGCATCGGAAAAAAAGTGATCGTGATTGAGTTCCTGAAAGAAAAGCATGAGGAGGAGCTGACGTTTTTACAGCGCCTGGAGCCGGAGATCATGCTGTTTCGCTTTGCCAAGTCTCATGCCAGCTTTGAGGAGCTGACCGAGGAGGAGAAGAAAGAGGAAATTATGACCGTGCGCAGCGGTTTTTATTACGCCAAAAAGGTGATCAGCACGGAGGAATGCGATCTGATCATTCTGGATGAAATCCTCGGCGTGATTGATGAGGACGTCGTCTCCGTGGATGAGATGCGGGAGCTGTTTGCCGCGAGGCCGGAGGGAATGACGGTCATATGCACGGGAAGAGTCCTTCACAGCGGGATTCGGGAATTTGCGGATGAAATATACAATATATCGCCGGAAAAATGAATTCGGGAATTGACTTCCGGATTCCCGGGTGTTATCATGGAATTAAGAGTAGAGGTTGCGTGAATCAGGAGTAACCGGATGGATGTGGCAGACACATAGGAAGTCCGGCGAAAGGGATGAGCGCCGAAGAGGATTGATGACTGCAGTCGGTTCTCTGGGCATACGGTGAACAGCCGTATGACTGTCATCCGTACATATGGATGGGGAGCTACCGATTCTGTTTGGACGAATGGGCCAGCTCTTTATGGGGCTGGCCTTTCTATTATGCGCAGGGGCGATAAATCTCCCCTGCTCGATTGTGCACACGCCCGCATAGAGTATCGTCCTCTGCTTGACTGGCATATCTTGAATTACGGGAGCTGCTTGCAGCGGAGCAATTCGTGGTATCACATACTTATCTTGGGGATGGAAAGGAGATCAGACGATGACAATTTTTAAGGGAGCGGGAGTGGCAATTGTGACTCCGATGAAGGACAACGAGGAGGTCAGTTACGAGAAACTGGAGGAGCTGATCGACTGGCAGGTGAAAGAGGGGACGGACGCGGTTATCATCGCGGGAACGACCGGGGAGAGCTCCACCCTGACGATGGAGGAGCATCGGGACGTCATAAAGGCGGCGGTGAGATTTGTAAAGGGGCGTGTGCCGGTGATTGCGGGAACCGGGTCGAACTGTACGCGGACGGCGATTCAGCTCTCACAGGAGGCTGAGGAGGCGGGTGTGGACGGACTGCTCATCGTGACGCCCTACTACAACAAGGCGACGCAGGCGGGACTAATCGGTCACTATTCCAAAATCGCGGACAACACGAAATGCCCGATCATTATGTACAATGTGCCCGGGCGGACCGGCTGCAACCTTCTGCCGGAGACGGTGGCGGAGCTGGTGAAGGCCAAAGAGAATATTGTGGGCATCAAGGAGGCATCGGGCAGTGTGGCGCAGGCGCTTCATACGATGAATCTGACGGATGGCAGGATTGATCTGTACTCCGGAGAGGACGGTCTGGTGCTGCCGCTTTTGTCCATCGGCGCCCTGGGCGTGATCTCGGTGTGGAGCAATGTTGCCCCGGCGAAGGTGCATGGGCTGTGCCGGAGCTTTTTTGAGGGGGATCTTGAGACTGCGCGAAGGCTTCAGTGCGAGGCGGTGCCGCTCATTGACGCGCTGTTCTCCGAGGTGAACCCGATTCCGGTCAAAACGGCGATGAACCGGATGGGACTTGCGGCAGGGCCGCTGCGCGCCCCGCTGTGCGGGATGGGAGCAGCAAACGAGGAAAAGCTCGTGCGTGTGATGAAGGAGTACGGAATCACTCTCGCCGGATAGAGGAGAGCTGTCAGAGGAAAGCGTTACAGGAGGAAAAAGCATGACCAGAGTGATTATCAATGGCTGCAACGGGAAAATGGGGCAGTGTGTTACCGGTATTTGTGCCGGGGATGAGGAGATTGAGATCGTTGCGGGAATTGATGCCTACAACGGAATAGAGAATGAATATCCGGTATTTGCGAGTCTTGAGGAATGTGCGGTCGAGGCGGATGTCATCATTGACTTTTCAACCGCAAAGGCGGTGGATATGCTCATTGAGTATAGTGTCAGGAACAAAATTCCCGTGGTTTTATGTACAACGGGCCTCTCGGAGGAACAGTTGCAGAAGGTGGAGGAAGCTTACGGAAAGGTGGCGATTTTAAAATCCGCGAACATGTCCCTGGGCATCAACACACTGCTCGAGCTGTTGAAAAAGGCAGCGCTCGTGTTTGCGCCGGCGGG
>CAZNQZ010000285.1:0-3251 GCA_964575245.1 uncultured Lachnobacterium sp.
ACAGCTTCCAAACGATGAGATGAAAGGGCGGATTATCGGACGGGAGGGGCGGAATATCCGCACGCTCGAGACGATGACCGGTGTGGATCTGATTATTGACGATACACCGGAAGCCGTAATTTTGTCCAGCTTTGACATGATCCGAAGAGAAGTTGCCAGGATCGCTCTGGAAAAACTGATTGTCGACGGACGCATCCACCCTGCCCGTATTGAGGAGATGGTGGAGAAGGCACAGAAAGAAGTGGATACGATGATCCGCGAGGAAGGCGAGGCCGCCGCCCTCGAGGTGGGAATTCACGGAATTCATCCGGAATTGCTTCGTCTTTTGGGTAAGATGAAATTCCGGACAAGCTATGGACAGAATGCGCTCAAGCATTCGGTGGAAGTCGCTCAGCTGACCGGCCTGCTGGCCGCTGAGATCGGCGAAGACGTGCGCCTCGCAAAGAGGGCAGGTCTGTTACATGATATCGGTAAAGCTGTAGATCACGATATGGAAGGGTCTCACATTCAGCTTGGCGTTGAACTCTGCAGAAAGTACAAGGAGTCGGCGCTGGTGATTAACGCGGTGGAGGCACACCACGGGGATGTGGAGCCGGAGTCTCTGATCGCGTGTCTGGTGCAGGCGGCTGATACGATCAGCGCTGCGCGGCCGGGAGCGAGAAGAGAGACGCTGGAGACATATTCTAACCGTTTGAAGCAGTTAGAAGATATTGCCAATGGGTTCAAGGGTGTCGAAAAATCTTTTGCTATTCAGGCAGGCCGGGAGATTCGTGTCATGGTTGTTCCTGAACAGATCAGCGATGCAGACATGATTTTGATGGCCAGGGATGTCTCGAAGCAGATTGAGTCTGACTTAGAGTATCCGGGCATGATCAAGGTCAATGTCATCCGCGAGTCGCGGGTCGTTGATTATGCAAAATAAGAATAACAACGAAACATGTGGGATTGCGATCCGAGAGGACTGCAATCCTTTTTCTATGGAAACGCTGATTAAATGGTAGGAGAGTGGACAGATGCAAAATGAGATGAAACGGGTGAAGAGAGAGCTGGCTTACCGCGGCACGATTCTGGATATTTATAAGGATACGATGCAGAATGCGAACGGAAGGACGGAGGAGTGGGACTATGTGGAGCACCGCATGGGGGCAGCCGCGGTGCTGCCGGTGCTGCCGGACGGGAGAATCGTCACGGTGCGCCAGTACCGCAACGCCTTAGAGCGGGAGACGATTGAGATTCCGGCGGGAGCGAGGGACAGCCTGGGGGAGGACACTGCCGTCTGCGCGATGCGGGAGCTGGAGGAGGAGACCGGGTACCGGAGCGGGCACATCGAATTTCTGCTGTCGCTGCGCACGACCGTCGCCTTCTGCAATGAATTTGTGGATGTGTATCTCGCCACGGATCTGGTTAAGGGCACGCAGCATCTGGACGAGGCGGAGTCGATTGAGGTGGAAATTCACACACTGAAGGAGCTGTGCGAAATGATCTATGCCGGAAGGCTGCAGGACGCCAAGACGGTTGCGGCAGTGCTCGCCTATGCGGCAAAGGGGTGTGCCAGTGGACAGGTTTTATCATAAAAGGAAAAGGCTTGGCATATTCTGAATAGAGAAAAATCGAAACGAGTTCTTTCATGCGAAGAGAATTTGTAATTGGAATCTGTTTTGCCGCGGCGGGGGTGATCTGCGCCAGCCTGTTCGGATACCGGTATTTTTCAACCTACGGGTTTTTGAACGAGTATCATATTCAGGCGTTTGCGAGGGCGGAGATTGACCTGCCGGCGCTGCTGGCGAACATTGTGTGGAAACGGGGAAAGCTGTTCCTTTTGATCTGGATTTTGAGCTACACGCCGGTGAGGAAGCTTGCACCTCTTTTCCTGCGGTGCGCCTTCTTTTTTGCCGCGGGAATGTTCGCCGGCGCGTGCATGATCAATATGGGGCTTTTCGGGCTCGCCGTGTTCGTTTGCTCCTGGATTCCCCATGGCCTGCTCTATCTGCCCGCGCTGATTTTAATGTTTTACGGCAGCAACCCCGAAGCCTTTGGGACAGAGCGGAGGCTCGGCAAAAAAATCGCCTGCATGACGAGTATTTTCACGCTGATTCTGCTCGGCTGCGTGGCGGAGGCAACCGTCGGAACCCGCATTCTGCAGGCGCTGTTCGGGCATTATCCCCTGTCCGCCATCTCCGCGATGTCGTAGATCAGTTTTTTGGAGTCCTCCCATCCCAGACACGGGTCGGTGATGGACTTGCCGTAGATGTGGTCGCCGATGGTCTGTGACCCCTCCTCGATGTAGCTCTCGATCATCAGGCCCTTGACCAGCGTGTGGATCTGCGGCGAGAGCATGCGGCTGTGCATGACCTCCTTTGCAATGCGGATCTGTTCCCGAAACTTTTTGCCGGAGTTGGAGTGGTTGGTGTCGATGATCGCGGCCGGATTTTGAATGTCCATTTGTTCGTACATCCCGTGCAGGCGGATCAGATCCTCGTAATGGTAGTTTGTGGTCGTGTTGCCGTGCTTGCTGACAGCCCCGCGCAGCACTACGTGGGTCAGCGGGTTGCCGCTGGTCTCAACCTCGTATCCGCGATAGACAAAGTGGTGCGGGTGCTGGGCGGCGTACACGGAGTTGAGCATGACGGCGAAATCGCCGCTTGTGGGATTTTTCATGCCGGAGGCCACGTCGAAGCCGCTGACGGTCAGCCGGTGCTGCTGGTCCTCCACGGAGCGCGCGCCGATGGCGACGTAGGAGAGGAGATCCTCGACATATCCCCAGTTTTCCGGGTAGAGCATCTCATCCGCACAGGTGAGGCCGCTCTCCTCGATCGCGCGGATGTGCATTTTGCGCATGGCAATCAGCCCCTCGACCATATCAGGCGCCTTCTCCGGGTCCGGCTGGGAGGCGATGCCTTTGTAGCCCTCGCCGGTGGTGCGTGGCTTGTTGGTGTAGACGCGGGGGATCAGAATCAGGTGTTCCCTGACATCCTCCTGTATCTTTGTCAGGCGGCTGACATAGTCGCACACCGAGTCCTCGTTGTCCGCAGAGCACGGGCCGATAATCAGAAGGAATCGGTGGTCCTTCCCGGTGATCACGTCGGAGATCATGGCGTCGCGCTGTTTTTTTATCGCTGCGGACTCCGGCGGGAGCGGATACTCACGCTTGATTTCCTCCGGGGTGGGCAGATGGTTTAAAAATGTAAAGCTCATGGCAGTGCTCCTTCTTATATCTATGATTGATCGTGTATTATCTTAGTCGATTCCGG
>CAZNQZ010000286.1:0-3216 GCA_964575245.1 uncultured Lachnobacterium sp.
GATAGTATGGATATCTATAATCGTATTTGTGGTTGTCGCGGGGATTATCCTTGCCCAGATTGTGGGTTATCTGTAGATAGACCACAGGCCGGCCAAGTTCAGAAGCGCAGTTTTCAACCTGTTTGGTGATGGATTCTGTCACGGAAGTGAAATAAGCTTTGAAGTCCTTGTACAAAATGCCGAGCTGATATAAAGCGCCTATGCGGGAGTGAATGGTTCTTTTTTTGGTTGCGACCAGAGGTCCGCGCTACGGTATTGTATAATTTATATAGAAGGAAATCTTTTAATGAGAGTAAAAATATATAAGGGCGAAGGGCGAATATTGGTGATACCGGTAATCGAAATCACAGATGCCGATTGGTTCGCCTGTATGCCAGACACAGCCGGTTGTCTTGAAATTGGTCAGACAATTTTTGATGCTTTTGCGGTTATTAAAAAAACTTCATATGAGGAATACCCGTGGGATCAAAGCGCAATACCAGCATGGCAAAAGAATTCAAAATATAAAAATTGGCGCTCCTTTTGGAAACATAACCATCTTTCGTTTGCAGAATTTTCTGAGAATGGCCAGTATCATATTTACTGTCTGCAAAGAAACGAAACTGCTCCCGGATTATTGGGAAAATCTTTCAAAGATATTTATTTATCCCCTGACGCGAATGCGGAAGAATTCGGTCGCGCCATGATGGAGGTCTTGGAGGTATCTGAGGCCAATTATCAGGCGCATAAGAACAAGGACACGGAATCCTGGCGGAAACAGCAGGTGGAGCTTCTAAACGGAACCACATTAAATCTCGTTTACCCCAAGAATTCGCATTTTGAGGACTATGAGGACTGCGGCGTGGGTGAAATTCACCAGTGCTATGCCTATCTGTCCGAGGAGGGCGCGGAGCCGTCGGCGGAGTTCTTTGTGGGCATTGCGCCGGAGCTCGACTGCAATCTCGATGAGACAAACGTGCGCGCCTCATGGGAGCGGGTGTACGGGAAAGCGGATTCCTTCCATATGGAAGCGGTAGACTACGGTATTTTTAAGTTCCGCGCGGAGATGCGCAGCCGCAAAATACATAAAACATCCTATTTCCTGCAGATAGACGAGCTGGAGCTGTTAGAATGCGGGATGCACGTCTACCAGCCCAACCGGCGAAAGAAAACCGACGAGAAGCTCGCGAAACAATTTGAGAAATTTGCAGCAGACTGCAGCTTCTAAACAAGCGGGGCAGATTCCAGCCACTGTCATCATCCGAAACCGGGCGAGCACGAGCTTGTGTCTGTCCTCACTGATCTGAAGCGAGGTTCCGTCCAACATAAGCAGCAAGCGTTCAAGAGTCCATACATTTTATTTTCGGCAAATACGAGTGATAACAAGTATAACCTATTATCGGAATTGCATCATCACAGCGAACGAGTACCTGACGCAGTCGGAGCATTCTGACCTTTTGAAGTGGATACGGCGCAGAGGCAAAGACCATGTAAGCTTGATCGGTGCAACGGACTACGCCTACTGCGGGCTGATGTATCAGCTGTTTGAATTCCAGCCTTTCGTAGGGATTCTTGATACGGAGATGGATGTCGGCGTGGTTGATATCCGTCCGGCTCGGAACCTTGCCAAGCTGACGCAAATTATCGGCAAATTTGAATACCTCCACAGGGTCGATGTCTTGGACTCCGGTGAATACCGAGGCAAGCGCCGTATTAATCAGAACACCGAGATGCTCTTTAATCTGTATCTCCGTCTGCTCTATGACGGCGGCATTACAGAGTACGAGGACGATTGGGAATATGCGCCGAGCGGCTGTGTATCATTCACCATTCACCAGTCCAAGGGGATGGAGTTTCCGATTGTCCTTGTGGATTCCCTGGTGAACGTGCCGAGGAAGAACACAAACGATCTGATGATGCAGATTGAGGACCGGTATTTCAAGCGCCCGGCATTCGAACCGTATGATGTCACGAAGTTCTTTGACTTCTGGCGTCTCTATTATACGGCATTTTCCCGCGCACAGGGCAGAAGGTCAGCAGGCTGCACCTCTACTATACTGGCGAGAGCGACGGCGTTCCGACCATCACATATCCGTACACGAAATCCGCTGTGGAGGGAACGATGGCGGTGTTCGACGATATGGTCAAGAAGATCATGAAGAAGGATTTCCATCGCTGTGCTGATGATCCGAAGGCCTGTGCCGAATGTGACTTCCGATTCTGCTGCCACAACAAATAGCGGAGGACTATCAATGGAAAAAAGCAAAATTACAGCGATTAAGTCGCAGTTTGATGATACGATACATATCCTCGATGATACGGATGTGGAATACTGGCTGGCGCGGGAACTGATGCCGTTGCTCGGCTATGAGCGATGGGAGAATTTTGAGAAAGCGATTGCGCGGTCGATGGAATCGTGCCAAACCTCCGAGACCCCGGTCTCAGACCATTTTCGTGAGGTCACGAAAATGGTTCAGCTGGGCAGCGGCGCCAAGCGGAGCGTAAAGGACTATATGCTCACACGCTATGCCTGTTACCTGATTGCCCAGAACGGCGATCCCAAGAAAGAGGAGATTGCCTTTGCACAGAGTTATTTTGCCGTGCAGACCAGAAAGCAGGAACTTATCGAAGAACGTATTGCGTATATCGAGCGCACCGAAGCCCGCGGCAGACTGCGGGAATCAAAAAACGGCTGTCGCAGAATATCTATGAGCGCGGCGTTGACGATGCCGGATTCGGAAGGATTCGCTCCAAGGGCGATACGGCGTTGTTTGGCGGTCACACCACGCAGGACATGAAGCACAAACTGGGAGTGAAGGACAACCGTCCGCTTGCGGATTTTCTCCCCACGCTTACCATTGCGGCAAAGAATCTCGCTACCGAGATGACCAACTACAATGTCGAGGAGAAAGACCTGCAAGGGGAAGCGGCCATCACTACGGAACACGTGCAAAATAACTCTTCCGTCCGCTCCATGCTCGGAGAACGGGGAATCAAGCCGGAGGAACTTCCGCCGTCCGAGGACATCAAGAAACTGGAACGGCGTGTGAAGTCGCAGGAAAAGAAAATCGCGAAGCAGTCGGGAAAGCTTCCCGCCGCCGATGATGAGGGAACACAGGAGGATTAAGTAAAATGGATGAGCTGCTTACATTTGAATTTGAACCAAGACCCACAATTAAAGGCTTTCCGGAGCTTCGCTGGACGGGCAAGCGCCCATACCGTTCTACACAGTATTTT
>CAZNQZ010000287.1:0-3209 GCA_964575245.1 uncultured Lachnobacterium sp.
AGGGGCAGAATATTAATCGTTCTCCATTCTCCAATCAAGGCACCTCTGCAGATAGTGTACATAGGCGGGATTTCTGCACACGCCCTTGCCGGGTGTATCCGAAATTTTTGCGACATCCATGCCGTTGCACAGCGTGGTCTTCATCACAATATTCAGCGCCGGGACGCAGGTGTCGTTGGAAATATAGGTTCCGATCCCAAAGGCAACCCTGCTCCTGTTTTCAAAATACTTTTGCAGGGCGTCTGCCCGAGCAAAATCCAGACTGTCGCTGAACAGCAGCGTCTTTGTCCCCGGATCAATGCCGAGCTCTTTATAGTGGCGGATCATTTTGTCGCCCCAGGCATAGGGGTCGCCGCTGTCATGGCGCACCCCGCTGAACAGCGTGGAGTAGGTGAGCTGAAAATCCTTCAGAAAACAGTCCGTGGTAACGGCATCCGTCAGCGCCGTGCCGTTTAACACACCGTACTCCTTCACCCACGCATCCAGCGCATACCAGTTGGAGTACGCGGGATTGTGCTTGTGGTTGCCCTGCCCGACGCACATGATCCACTCATGCGCCATGGTGCCAACCGGCAGGATACCATAGTTCTTTGCCAGATACACATTGGAGGTGCCCACGAAGCGGGAACCCGGATAGCTCCCTCCGGATAGCTTCTGCACTGCCAGCTCCTGCGCCTCCGCGGACAGCCGTCTTCTTAAACCAAACTCGGAAAAGTTCCCGATTCGGTACTTCCCGCTCTCCAGCCAGCCGATCTTTTCCGCCAGCTTCTTCCGGAAACTCTCCAGCAGCATCCCGTAATCATAGGCCATGCGAAAATATACTTCGTTGACGATGGCAAGAGTGGGAATCTCATACATGGAAGTATTCAGCCAGGTTCCCTTTGTCTCGATTTTAAGGCCCCCGGGCTCCTCCGGGGAGGCCTCAATCACAAAGTCCTCATACCGGGGACGCCAGAGCCGCAGGAAATCCACATAGGAGCCCTTGATCCACTTGATGTTTTCCAGATATGCCAGCTCCTCCTCCGTAAAGCGCAGATCGCAGTACGCCCGGATCTGTTTTCGGATTTCCTCCACCATCGCGGCGGTAAACTGCACGTCCCTGTTCCGGCACTTGAAATTCCATGTAGTTTTATAGTCTGAAAACTGGTGATAAATTGCCTGCCCCATGGAAAATTTGTAGGCGTCCGTCTCCAGCAGACTGTTGATGATTCGATCCATCATGATTTCTCTCCCAAATCAAATCTGTATTATGGCTTTTCGTCGGCTCATACCACTTCAACCTGAAAGGTTTTCATGGCGGCCAGCGCAGTCTCGTGGCTTTCCGGGGTGACGCAGGCGCAGGCGGAGCCGATGACGCGAACCCTTGCCTCGGGGCAGAACGCCTTTGCGAGCGCCACGTTGCTGATAATACAGATGCCGGTGCAGACTCCGGCGAAATCAATCTCCAGATCCGGCTCCTCCTCATACTGCCCGCGAAGATATTCCGCCAGAAGCGTGCTGCCAAAGGCCGGCTTGTCAAAGATCAGCGGCTGCGCTCCCCCGGAAACCTCCTCAAGAGCCTCCCGAATCTTCGGCGCAAGCTCCCAGCCTTTCGTCCCCTTCACGCAGTGAACCACCGGAAGATTTTTCCCCTCCTGCGTGCTCAGGTAATCCTCACCGTGGGTGTCCCTTGTCGCCACTGCGATATCGTACCCGCCGTTTCGGATCAAGTCCGCGACCGGCCCGATTGCCGCCGCGCACTCCCTGTTTCCCAGTACGCCTGTGGTAAAATCATTCTGCATATCCACCACCACCAGAATCCGTTTTGCCATAATTGAACTCCTTTACACGTTTTCTTCCTTTTCCTTTCTTTACTCCGGTATAGAATACTTTGCACAGAACGTGTGCCATTCCTGCATGGAAAGGACATCAGGGACAAGCAGCTTCGTATAGATTTCAAAATCATCACTCCCGTCCATTTATTCATGACAGTTTCCGCCATGTGCGCAGTCGTGTCCCTCATGATGGTCATGATGATCGCAGGTCGCTTCCCCGTTCTCAGGAAGTGTGCCGGCAAGAAACGCCTTCACAGCTTCCTCCGCATCGCCGGATGCACCGGCAAAGAGCCGGATGCCCGACTCACTCAAAGCCATCTGTGCGCCACCGCCAATTCCGCCGCAGATCAGCACCTCTGCACCCAGCCTCTCCAAAAAACCTGCCAAAGCGCCGTGCCCTGTTCCATTCGTATCAACCACTTCACTGGAAACTACTTTTCCGTCCTCCACATCATAAACCTGAAACTGCGGAGTTCTCCCAAAGTGCTGAAATACCTCTCCATTTTCATACGTTACTGCTACCTTCATGTCGTTCCTCCTTCTTTAATTTGATCTGCTGCGCCGGTTTTTTGTACTCACCGGCCATAATTTCTTCATCCTGTCATATGTTTTCTGTATATCTGCATTCCGGATAGCTCAGACATCCCCAGAATTCTCCGTACATCCCGCTTTTTTTCCGAAGCAAATTGCCGCAGCGGGGACATTGTTTCGCCGCCTTCGCCTTAGCAGACGGGTTTGCGATTTCCTTTCCGAGAAGCTCAAAAATCAGCTGATTCATCCGGCAATCATTCAATGCCCTGTGGGCGCCATCCGTGTCAATTCTATAATAATCAGCCAGATCCGTCAGCTTGTAGTGGCCAAGCACAGGTAAATACACTCTTGCAAGCTCCAGCGTGTCGATGTAATTATTACCGATTGTTTTCCCCCAAAACCGTTCCGCATCTCTGTATAAAAATTTCATGTCAAACGTATGAATATTATGCCCCACCAGCACTGCATCCCCGGCAAAGCCAAGAAAATCAGATAAGGCGGCTTTAAAAAAGGGGCTGTCCCCTACCATATCATCCGTGATTCCGTTCACCCTGCTTGCATAGTACGGTATTGGCCTTCCCGGATTGACTAACGTTGAAAACTCGTCAGCGATATTCCCCTTGACCACTTTTATGCCTGATATCTCTATCACTTCATCTGATTTACAGGAAACTCCCGTCGTTTCCAGATCAAACACCACATAATCAGAGATGTAAGTATTCAATTTCTTCCCACGCTTATCTGAAAGCATTCATCTCACACTCTTTATACCCCAGTTCATCCGCTATTCAAAATGTATTTCTATTTCCAGATTGCAAATCTCATAATTCCTTTGTGATTTCTTACGTTATTCAATAAATAGGC
>CAZNQZ010000288.1:0-3190 GCA_964575245.1 uncultured Lachnobacterium sp.
TTTGTGGCGCAATTTAGTCTTGATTCTGTTTTTAATCTGCTATCTCTATGTGGTATTTCGCAATTTCTGGGCCATTAATGGCGGCTTTTATTCGGTTCTCAATGAGGTGCAGGTTGCCGCCAGAGACTATCTGGGAATCACGAACGGGACAGAGTATGTGATAAGCTATGAGAATGTGTATGAGGCGGTAACGGATTTTGTGATGTTGTTTGCGGTGACGGAAGTCTTGCTGTTCAGCATTCATTTCTCGCGGAAAACCTCGCTGTGTTTTACCGTACTCTGGACGGCGCCGGCCTGTCTGATCGCGCTTTATCTGGAAAAGGTTCCGGCGCTGCTCCCCACCGTATGTTTGTCTGCCGGTTATCTTGCGGTTGCAATGCTGCGCGCGGGCCGCAGGAAGGGGATGAAGCTGCGTCGGGTCAGTGAGCGGTTTTTGGCATCGCTGCTTCTGTGCTCGGCAGTTTCGGTTTTGGCGGTGCTTCTGGTGCCGCGCTGGTCGGATGCCTCCGTGGTGGCGGCCTCGAAGACCAAGGAGGCGACGAAGGATTACGCGCGCAATTTTGTCCAGTACGGCCTTCTGATGTTTTTTCATTTTAACGGCGGCGGAGCGGGCATGAGCGGCGGGGTGCTGGGGCGTGGAGGTTCGCCGATGCCGGACTATGAGACGGATCTTGTGGTGGAGTTTACTCCCTACAGCTATGAAACGGTATATTTGAAGGCCTTTGTGGGTGAAATTTATACCGGGACGAGCTGGGAGCCGCCAGCGCAGGAACAGCCGGGCAAAGAGGCGGAGGGGCTTCTGGAGCTCTTTTTGACTTCTCCCGAAAAACAGGGAAAGGGACGGATGCGTGTGAAAAATGTGGGGGCGGACAGCCGCTATGCGTATCTGCCTTATTATTCGGACGGGAGTCAGTCGGTGCGGGCATCAAAGGATGAGGAAGTGCATACCTATTATCCGTACAGCGATGAGCTCGTGCTGGAACCTGTGCCCGTTCCCGCCGCCAGTCTCGAGGTTCCGGAGAGCTGCCGTGACGCGGTTGCGCGGGTCTGCCGGGAGGCCGGTTTTTCCGGAGACAGACAGGAGATTGCAGGGCAGGTGACGGATTACTTCGCTGAAAATTATTCCTACACGCTGCGTCCGGGATATATGTGGGGCAATGATGATTATATTTCTTACTTCTTGCGCAAAAGCAGGAAGGGTTATTGCATGCACTTCGCGTCGGCCGCAGTGATGCTGCTTCGGGAGATGGGAATCCCCGCGCGGTATGCGGAGGGGTATGCGATATCCTACACGGACTGGGCGCTGGACGGCGAACTGATTGAGAACGCCCGGTACGGCGACTATTTCGAGGGTTATTCGCCGCTTGGAGAGACCGGACTGATCCGCGTTGAGGTTCCGGATGCGTGGGCGCACGCGTGGGTGGAAATCTATGTGGAGGGAAGGGGCTGGGTCGTGGTGGATCCGACTCCGGCGTCCGCAGGCGAAGAGAAGGAGTCCTTCTGGGATACCTTCCGGCACATGGGCGGCCAGTCGGATGACGGCGTTATTTTCGGTGAAGATGGCATGGAAATCATCCGGAAGACGGTGACGCGCACTATGTGGGCACTTTTGGCAGCCGTGCTTTTGCTCCTTCCGATTCTCTGCGGACGGGCGCTGTATCGGCGCGGAAGGTGGAAGAGGCTGACGATACGGCAGCAGGCGGGCGCGCAATACCGGACGCTGCTTTCGCATCTGCAGCGCCGCCATGGAGAGCTGGAGCGACAGGTTACGATCCATGAGCAGCTTTCCTATCTGACAGAGCACTGCGGCTTGCCCGCAGAGGAGGCGGGGGCGCTTGAGCGCGCGCTCTATGACGTTTTTTACGGTGAGCGCTTCGATGAAGAACAGGGCAGACTGGTGAGCACGGCGTTAAGAAAATGGAAAAAAATGCTGCGATGATTTTTGGAAAGGCAGGTATTGTATGCAGTACAGGGAGAATAAAAACGGGGAACCGATTTCAATTCTTGGATATGGGTGTATGCGTTTCACGAAAAAGGGCGCGGGGATTGATCTGGACAAAGCGGAAAGGGAGATCCTGACGGCGATTGAGCGCGGAGTCAATTATTTTGATACGGCATATATTTATCCGGGGAGCGAGGCGGCTCTGGGGAAAATATTAAAGAAAAACAACTGCCGGGATCAGGTGTCGATCGCGACAAAGCTCCCGCAGTATCTGATCCGGTCCGAAAGTGCGATTGACCGCTATTTTGACGAGCAGCTGGAGCGGCTTAAGACGGATCGGATTGACTATTACCTCATGCATATGCTGACAGATGTGGCGGCGTGGGAAAAGCTGTGCAGACTTGGGATTAAAGAGTGGATCGCAAAGAAGAAGGAGGAGGGAAAAATCCGGCACATCGGATTTTCCTACCACGGAAATACCGATATGTTTCTGCAGATACTGGACGCCTATGACTGGGAATTCTGCCAGATTCAGTACAACTATATGGATGAGCATTCGCAGGCGGGGCGGGAAGGGCTCAGGGCGGCTGCGAAGAAGGGGATTCCGGTCATTATCATGGAGCCGCTGCGCGGCGGCAAACTGGTCGATCTGCTTCCGGAACAGGCCAGAGCATTGCTTGCCAGGGACCCGCACGGATGGTCCGCTGCCGAGTGGGCGCTGCGCTGGCTTTGGGATCAGCCGGAGGTCACCTGTGTGCTTTCCGGCATGAATTCTCTTCCGATGCTTGAGGAAAATGTGAAGATTGCCTCCGAAGTGCAGACGAATGTCTTTACACAAGAGGATTTTGAACTGATCGACCGGGTGAGGGAAGAAATAAATCGGAATATCAGGGTGGGCTGCACGGGCTGTGCGTACTGTATGCCATGCCCGCAGGGAATCGATATCCCCACAGCATTCCGCTGCTACAACCGCATGTACACAGAGCAGCGCGCGGCGGGGCGGCATGAGTACCTGCAGATTACCGCGCTGCAGAAGCATATGAGCGACATCAGCAAATGCATAGAGTGCGGAAAGTGCGAGAGCCACTGTCCGCAGCACATTGAAATCCGCAAAAAGCTAAAGGAGGCGCAGCGGGAACTGACGCCGTGGTACTACCGGGCAGGGATCCGGCTGGTGCGAAAAATAAAATTTTGGTAACAGGTCAGCCGGTGAGCGGGCGGAACTGTTACAAATTTTTTTACAAAAGT
>CAZNQZ010000289.1:0-3181 GCA_964575245.1 uncultured Lachnobacterium sp.
CACTCAGCGGACAAAGCTCGGGATTAAATGCCATAACCACGCTCCCGCCTTCCCGGCCCATACCATACACCCTATACCAGCCAGCCTCCTTAAGCGGCAGTGAATGTACGGTCGAACAGCCGGTTTCTCTGTAATCCCCTGCATAGATACACACTGCTCCGTCACCTTCCTCATGGGACAGCCGGCTTTCAGCGTCTCCACATCCAGCCTCCGCCCGCACCCTCACATGAATGACCTGCTCTCTTTCCACAAGGCGGACCGTTAATACTGCCTCCTTCCCCTCATACGACGCCTCATCATTCACACGGACATAGATCCGCCTCTCTGCATCGATTTGCCCGCATTCCTCCGACAGGTCAACCCATGCAGGTTTTCCTGTAATAGCAAATGATATTTCAGATGCACCAGTATTGCCGATCTCAAACCATTTTTCCCTTATGCCTCCTCTGTAAAATAAGAGGCTCCCTTCGCATGTGGTTTCGCTTCCGTCCCACATCACAGCCTTTACATCGAGCGCCCTTCTTTTGATGGAAGGTCTGCACACGGGATAAAAGCAAATGCCCGGAGGCGGAAAAGAGTCCGGCGTAAGAATATTTTCCCACTTGCCATCCTGCATGTGCACGTTATAATACCGCAGCATTTTTTTCAGATACTGCGTCATTTTGCGGGAATATTCCGTATAGAGATCCGCTGCCCTGTCATTTCCCCTGTCATAAGAGAGAACGCTGCGGTCGGCATAATAAAACGCATGGTTCACATAATAAGAGGAATGGATCTTAAATAAAAACATCTGGAAAAATGCATCCCTTTCGCTGTCAGGGAGACAAAAGTATATTTCATTGGCACGCGCAAACACGCGCTCAATCCTGCGCAGGCGCGCCCCGGCCTCATCTCCGTAGCCAGCCTGCGCAAATACCATCGGCTGCATATGCTCGATTTTCCTCGCATTCGTCAGATGTACATATTCCTCATATAAATTTGCAAGCTCTTCTCCATATCCGCCCGAGAAACAGGAATCAAACCAGTGTGCCGTATAGGCATGGATATCACGGGTCACTGGCGTATCCTTCCCCGCGTCCCACGCATAATCGAGAAACGCCTCCATATCCATCTCCAGAGGTTTCAGCGCTCCGACATTTAGAACCCACATTTTTCTTATGCCGTTTGCATACGCTTTTCTGAGCTCGTTTGCTGTATGTGAGAGCGGCATTGTATTGAAAAAAAGATAGCTCATTTCGGTGGCTCCCCAGTAGGACGCATGGAAATACAGGCCATGCCCTCCGGCTCTTTTTCTCTCCTTTTCATCCGGATAACGCCTTATATGCCCAAAATTATCGTTCACCCATATAAGGGTTACATCATCGGGGATAGCCAGACCTGCGTTATAGAGCTCAAGCACCTCCTTGTAAGGAATAAAGGATTGCAGCGCACAGGAGGGCGATGAGAGGCCGCACTCTCTCTGGATGATCTGCCTCTGGTCGTCCATGATGGTCTCTAACAGCCTGATTTTAGCCGAACGTTTTTCTTCCCCGGAGAGCGCGGCGTCCTCGTCGATCACCCTTGTGGAAAACCCATAATCATGAACGCCTCTCATTCCAATGGTATAACAGACCTCATAGTCCTTATTCATCTCTACGCTTTCGCGCCAGTATTCCCGTATCATTTCTCTGTTTTTGCCCGGTATCGAATAGTCATAATAGACGGTCTCCCGCTCTCCGCCGTCAGAAGTCTTTAATTTTCCCGCGTGAACGGCGTCGTAATCGCTTTTGTAGCCTTTTTTATTCAGCCAGGGCGTCCATTCATTCTGGTTGCTCCGCATGAGCATATCGCAGTGGGTGGTCCCGATCACGATTCCCATCTCATTGGCAAGCCATGCGCTCTTGGGGTTTTCCTGAAAATAGTTGACATGCATGGCGGGCCACAGATAATTCCCTTTCAGTCGAAGAATCAGCTCGTATATCTTTTCATATAACTCAGGCCCTATCGTGCCGTCTTTCGTATGACTGACCGCCCATTCCTCCAGCTCTTCCTCGTCGTTTAAGAAAATCCCCCTGTACTGAACAGACGGAAAGTCTGCCCTGAAAAAATTGTCCGGAATCAAAATACGATCCTTCTTCTTTACAGGCACATCGGCAAAGAAATACCAGGGCGATACGCCAAAACAGGCGGACATTTCATATATCCCATAGATCGTGCCACGCTTATCGGCTCCGTTTATATAGAGAGTACCCTCCCACTCCCTGACGACGAAACCCTCCCAGGTACTTAGAATTTCCTCCTCTTTAGGAGACGCGCTGCAGGGCGCAAATCTTTTAATGCCCGCTGTCGCGGTCATAATATCCACTCCATCTGCGCTTTCCTCCTCACTGAGCTCCACAAGCTGCACGTCCGCACCCGTAATTTTTATCATATCTTCTCTCAGATTACTGAGAGCGATTTTCACCGCGGACGTCTCACCGCTGTAATAACCGATGCGAATTTTGTCTTTCAGTACCATTTGTGGCATAATGCCAACCCTCCTCACTTTTTAACATTGTTCTATTCACTGTACAACATAGATATGATAACATCTGCCAGTGCATATTTCCAGTGCATTTAAGAGAATCATATTGCGTTTTCATACATTAAAACCAAAGCATTCATACGCTATGAACACTAGCGAGAGGGAAAAATGAAATAAAACAGGAGCAAACCTGAATCTCTCATACAGATTTACTCCCGTATTGTTTAGGTACGCTACCTGCCGATTAAATCAGAGCAATTAGAAATGAAGAACAGGATTATAAGAAACTGAATTCTTCCAAAAGCAAGGTCGATCTCTGATTATTCAAACAGCTCATAGAATTCCTCAAAAGGATTATTACATTTGGTTGCCTGATAAACTTTATATTCATATGCTCTACTTTGTCCGCCCTGAAATGTTACGGTAATATCATAGGATATCGGTGCTACCTCAATTCCTTTGATGCGGTATTTATTATTTGTCCTAACCTTCTTTATGCATTTCAGCAGCACGTCCAGCTCATCTTTATCGGATGTTTGCAATGGTTCACGCTCAGACCCCCCCAGCCCGTCTAACGACGAGGCTACACTCGCAGAGGCTATGTTTCCCCGAATATCATACTTTCGGTTTGCATTAAAGTTCAATATAAAAATCAAAGCAGCGACAAGACAAACCGAG
>CAZNQZ010000290.1:0-3153 GCA_964575245.1 uncultured Lachnobacterium sp.
TTCATATTGAGGGCACTTTTAATATCTTCAATTTCCTCTTGTATCGCATCCGAAGTAAGGGTAAAAGTATCACCGGGCTTGCAGTAAAAGGTAAAGAGGGAATTTAATTTCCATGTCTCTCCATCCCAGTCATACGGATCCTCCGGAGCGAAAAATGCTTCAACTTTTCCCAGTTTTTTCGCTTCAGCCGTGACGGGAAGGATGGAGATAAGCATTGCCGCTGTAAGTAAAAATATAATTGTTTTTCGTATTCTTTTTAACATAGAAATCCCGTCCTTTCGATTTTTGTGTCCATTATATTGTGCCTCTCTTTTATAAATTATACCATATCTGGAAGAAAAATGCAACTGTTTAAAATTTTTTTTATGAAAAATAAAAAAAAATATGGGAATGCGTCTAATTCATAGATAGGTAAGGTGAAGGTTAATCTCAAATTAAGATAAACAGGGAGGAAAATCATCATGAAGAAAAAACGACCCAAAATCAAACCAGACAGGAACCGGATGATCAAGAGCCTTGCGCTTGTCCTGTTCGCAGCCATTATGGCAGGGACAGCCGTCTATGCGCCGGATCATGCAAAAGGACGCAGCACCAGTACCGGAAAGGATGGGACGATTCCGATCATCTTCACGGATTACGCAAAGAAATATTCCAATTCCGGCGTAGCCAGTGATTGTCAGGGATTCTATTTCTATGTAACCCCAGTGGATCCACTGCAGATGAAAGAAGATTCAAGCCTGAATTATTTCCCGGAAAGCGCCGAAACCCTGTTTGAGGGCAGCCTTGCGCGGACGGATGTCAGGTATGTTGACGAAAACGGGAATGAAAAGAACCGTACCTTCCGAGAGTACTTTGAAAAAGAGAAAGAGATAGACGAGGTGAGGTACCGCTGGATTCAGGACTATAACATTGCCAGATTTCAGGGCTATACCTCGGTCATCCCCCAGACCCATGAGTCCCTGCTGTTTGTACCCTATGCCACATGGACGGGAGTGTGGAACAACTCAGGCAGTGACAATAATCAAGGGGCTTTAAAAAGCGGATGGAAGAATAACATCAGCCGGATCTGTTATTACAAGCGGGATGCATCGAACCTTAAAGAGCGGTACAGATCTGAGAACGATAAAAAATATTTAGATAACCGCGTGTTTCTGACACAGGACGTTTACCACAATGTCCGCGACAATAAGATGAGCGAGTTTGAAAGTCTCTGCAAGAACGGAATCTTCTATACAGAGCTGGCGAAGCTTGCCGTCAATAAGGAAAATGCGGACGTGGAGAAGAACGCCACGGAGCTGATTGAGGTCAATAAGCTGTGGGAACGGTTTAAGACTCCTGAAAAGGTAAGGAGTTTTGTAAACAATTCCGATCTGCAGAATAAATCCGCAAAGCTCTGGGACTATATCCTGACCTTGAATACGAGTAATAACAGTCTGACCTTTAACGGACCAAGCCGGATTGACGACTTCCTCACGCTTGGTTATAACAACTACTACGGCAAGCGCAATGCGGCATACAGTGCCTCTAACCCGATCGGCATGAACCTGTCAAAATCAGAGAAATTCAAGCTGGAGAAGTGGGAGAGTGCCAGCCCGGCGGATGAGCTGTTTGTCAACAACGAGTTTGCGCAGCTGGAGTACAATCTGCACTATCTGGACTTAATGCTGACCATCTATGCGGTGTCCTTAAAGCAGGGGGCATCCTCCGAGGTGCAGAATGCATGGGAGAATGCGTTCATAATAAAAAACGACCCGAAGTGTTTCCGCTCCGGGCTTTATACATCATGAATTGCTTTAGAAATTGATTTCGCCATCAAATACGTATCCGCATTTACAGGAAACGATTGTCCGTTCACCTCTCGAAGTCGTCATAATTTCCGGATTCGTACCACATTTGGGGCATACCACTGTCACATGCCCTTTTTTTATCTGTTCTAGTCTGGCTTGCTTTGCTAACATAATGGATTGGGGCGATATTTCCAATGACTCTTTTTTCGTCAGCTGAATATCCATAAACTACCTCCTTCATGAAATCGTCCATTTCTATCATTTGCCCAAATTCCCCGGCTCGGTATACGGCATCCATAATCAGATCGCACTGTTCCCTTCTTGTTAGATTCGGCGAGATCTTTGCTGCTGTTATGCTTGCCCTGCACTCGTCCTGCCATATAGGAGTCGTATGATACCCGTTTCCCTGTTTTTTATCAGAAAGATATTCTTTCCGATAAGTACGGTGTCCATAATATTCATGAGCAAGTACCGCCCCTACACTCATTATATCCCTTGGATGTGTAGACGCATATCTTGTGTCTGGGAATACGTTTCTTGTGACATAAATCTTATCTTCAGCAAAATTATAGCAAGTACTTCCATCCTTATGGTATTCGTTATTAAATACAAACAAAGACTCATCCGCATTGATCCTTCGTATTTCCGATCTGACAAATTCAATTTCTTCGTCTGTCAATGGCTTATGAGACATGTCCCGCATCCCGTTAGCCATATTTTTGCCGTCCAACGCAATAAACTTAATCATATTGTACTTCCTTTTAACCCAAAAGGGAGAGAAATCACTATAATAATATTCTCTCCCTCAGTCATTCATCCTGAAAATGTCGTTTATCGCTTATCATATAGCCCACCGTTTAACCTGATTTGGTATGGCAGGTTATTTTCCTCAAACGGAGCATCCGTCTCATCCATGACAAAAAATTCTTTTTCTTTCTTTTCCGTTGCCGGTTTCTTTTCTTATAGTTTCACCACATTAAACAATTATTTTTGACGAGAAAGAGCATCATTGCTATACGGTAACACCTTTTCTATAGCATATGTTAGCACTTATCCGCGTATCCGTCAAGATTTTTTTAAGCTTAGGAATGGCGCATCCTCCGAGGTAATGTAACGCCCCGAAGGGGCATTACTAGCAATACCTCCTTCGGAGGTGTTGCAGATAACGAATGCATGGGAACAGGGGAACAGGCGATTATGGTATAAAAAAGAAACCCAGAGCGTTTTCACTCCGGGTTAATTGTTTTATTCGATATACGAGAAGTTCCCGATCTGGTACATATGATAGCTATTACGCTTTGAACTTTTGCCTGTAAAATACTGGATACAGGGAATCTCGTTGTGGTAGAGATATTCCTCTATCTTC
>CAZNQZ010000291.1:0-3149 GCA_964575245.1 uncultured Lachnobacterium sp.
GTCTGCCCCATCATGTCGTGTCCGAGATGCTCCCGCTTGTAACCGTAAGAGCGCGATGCGCCAAAGTCGTCGTAGTCCGAGTAAGGGAAATTTTTTGCAATCGGGAGAAAGCCTTTGAGCCCGTACTTTTTCTCCCACCTGCTGTCGGCGGACGAACCGTCTCCGCCGCTGTCCGCTCCGTTTTCCCCGGCGTCGGAAACCAGAACCTGAATTTCATATTCCCCCACAAGTCCCCCAAGCACGGCACTGTAAGCCTCATAATAGTAATTATAATATTTCAGATCCGCGGTGAGCTCTTCAACTGAAATCTCTCCTGCGGCCAGCTTCTTTGCAATCGGCGCCAGATCCCCGGATTTGTATTTGGCAAAATCCCCGCCGTTCCTGCACGCCTGATAAGCCAGAAGCGCAATCCAGTCCAGATGAATCTCACTGCCATAGGTTCCGACATCATAGCCATAGGCATCCTTCATCGCATCTTTTGTCACATTAAAGTCCACCCACTTGATATACCCGCCCTGTCCGGAAGACTCCAGAAAGATACCGACGGAGGCATCCGTGGGCTCCGACGCCGCATGACGCACTAAATTAAACACCGTAATCGCCGCCAGCAGAATAGATTCCAGAACTATCACAAGGCGCTGCCTTTTTAACCGTTTCATACCTGTTATCCCGCAATATCTATCATCATATCCATTGTATGAAACGGCATCCGCAGATATTAAGGGAAACGCTGATTAAAGCGTTTCCCGCGCCGGATTTGCGCTGCGGAGCAGCAAATTCCAAAGCAAATCCGTGCGCATCCGCCGTAGGCTCTTAAGAAGCGATGATTTAGCTTCCTAAGATATAATGGTCAAACTGCGTTCAAAGGTTTCCCGGACGATATCCGCGAGCTCCACGACCTCGCGCCCGATGGCAAACGCAAGCTCCTCGTACAGTTGATCCTCCGCCGCCCGAATGTAGCGCTCCTCCGAAACCGGAAGCTTTTTCCCGCACTCCTTGCGTCTCTGCCTGTCCAGATACAGGAATTTGATAACGCGCACGAACTCCACGGGGTCTGTCCCATTCATAATGTTCTTCATCTCCTGATCACGGGTCTTTTTGTTCGCATCCAGACTGTACTCGATCTCCGGCATCCTCCCGATCAGCGCCCACGCCTCCTCCGCGCTCAGAACCCTGCGCAGTTTTTTCTCCCCCGTGTCCACAGGCACGTACAGTCTGCTCCCCTTGCCTTTTTTGGGGACTAAAAAATAATACAGCTTGTCCGGATTCGCTCCTCCCATATCAGGATGCCCGATTTCCTCTATCCTGCATATTCCGTTTACTGCCTTGAATACATATTCCCCAACCTCAAACATTTTTTCCTCTCCTATCTGACAGATATTATTATTATAACACATTATTCAGATAATTTTCAAATAGAAAAGAAAATTTTTAGTTTCTGTTTTTTGACTCTTAACGGATGCATGCGTAGACAATATAGCCCGCATACAGCGCTACCATCAGGAGACCTTCCAGCCTGCCGATGCGCTTTTTTGTCGCTGCAAACAGCCACACCAACAGGCTGAACGCCAAAAGCACGACAATGTCAATAATATTCTCCATCAGGAATGCAATCGGACTGATTGCCGAGGCAATGCCCAGCACCATAAGAATATTGAAAATATTGGAGCCGATCGCGTTGCCGAGAGCCATGTCAATCTCGTTTTTGCGGGCGGCGACGATCGAGGTCACCAGCTCCGGCAGCGAAGTTCCTACAGAGACGATCGTCAGCCCCACCAGTGTCTGGCTCATGCCAAAGGTCATGGCGATATTGCTGGCGCTTTTGACCACGACGTCCCCTCCCAGCGCGATTCCCGCACCTCCCAGCACAATATACAAAAGGCACAGCGCCACGGACAGATCCTTCCCGCCCTCCGTCTCCGATTCTGCGTCGGCTGTGTTCCCCGCCTTTCCCGCCGCGAGGGCTTTAGAAACCATAAAGATGATAAATCCGGCAAACAGCACAATCAGGATCACACCGTCCAGATGCCCGAGCGACATGCCGCCCAGATACCCAAGTACAAGCAGCAGGATAGCACAGATCACCGAAAACGGGATATCCCGGCACACAACTTCCCTCTTCACTGCCACCGGCGTCAGAAGCGCGCAGACACCGATGACCGTCATCAGGTTAAAAATATTGGAGCCGACCGCATTGCTGACCGCCAGCGCATTATTTCCGCTCACGGAGGCCGTGACCGACACCGCGGTCTCCGGCAGCGAGGTGCCCATGGCCACGATCGTCAGGCCGATAATGATTCCCGGCACATGAAACCGCCTGGCGATGCCGGAGCTGCCTTCCACAAAGGAATCCGCGCCCTTAATCAAAAGCACAAAACCGACTACCAGAAAAACTATGGCAAGGGGCAGTGAACAGGTCTCCATAAATTTAAGCATATCATATCCTCCCTCAAAACGATAAAATTCCCAAATGCTCCAGCAAAATTTTGCTCCCGATCAGGATCAGGATAACCCCGCCCAGTATTTCCGCCTTTTTCTTATAACGGATGCCAAAGAAATTGCCCACCGCCACGCCCACAATAGACAGGACAAAGGTGGTGCTGCCGATGATGGCGACCGCCTCCGCAATCGAAACCTTTAAAAAGGCAAAGGTGATGCCGACCGCCAGCGCGTCAATGCTGGTAGCGACCGCCATGACGAGCATCTCTTTGTGGTCCAGCGGCAGATCCTTTTGCCCAGTTCCGCCCTCCTCGCAGCCGCGGACGGCCTCCAGTATCATCTTGCCGCCGATAAAGGCCAGCAGGGCGAAAGCGACCCAGTGGTCGATGGAGACAATATACCGCTGAAAGCGGACGCCAAGCAGCCAGCCCAGAAAGGGCATGAGCGCCTGAAAGCCCCCAAAATACAGACCGATGACCAATGCCTGCTTCTTGTTGATTTTGTCCATGGCGAGTCCCTTGCACACGGAGACCGCGAAGGCGTCCATGGACAGTCCCACTCCGATCAGGAAAAGCTCAAGTAGCACGGTTACATCCTCCCTTCTTTACAGGCAGCCGATAAAAAAGACCCACGTATGTACAATACCAGGATTCTGGTATATGTACATACATGAGTCTCATTCTTTAAGGCTTGCCAGGTCAATGACCGGG
>CAZNQZ010000292.1:0-3094 GCA_964575245.1 uncultured Lachnobacterium sp.
ACACTCGCCAAAAGTACAAGGGCGGTTTTCTCCGTCTATTCATGTTTTAAAGCCTTTTTTCGCCCCTTATCCTCTTACACTTATATTTCCTCACACTATTTCAAGCCCGATTTGCCCATTTACAGGCAATTATAAGCGTCTTTCTTAAAGTTCCGGCGCATGATTTCCTCTCTCTGCACCCTGTGTTGCCGCCTCTTCCATTTCCAACGCTTTCAGCACCAGATTAGCAGAAAAAGATTGCATTTGCCTCCTTTGCCGGAAGCTCACAGTTTGCCACCATATTATTTATCTTCGCAAGTGAGCGCCTTACCTTCGTCGGATTATTCCACCATAATATGTAACATACATCGCATCACCCTCCTTTCTATCGTCTGGAGGGCTGTTGGAACCCTCCGAAAAAACAAGCTATCCCATCAAACCGTTTTTTTACAAATTTTATGCAATGAACGGCTTTTTTTTCGTGTATAATAAGTGAAGGGCCCTTACCAATCAGGAAAGGAGGAGACAATGAAAGACGAGGAGATCATTGAGCTGTGTTGGAAACGGGACGAGACTGCCATTGCGGCGATGGCTAAACAGTACGACAGCTACTGTCGCACCATCTCCTTCCATATCCTGCAAAGCAATGAGGATGCGGAAGAATGTGTCAACGATACCTGGCTGCAGGCATGGAATTCCATTCCTCCGCAGCAGCCGGGCTGTCTGGCAGCCTATCTCGGGAAAATCACGCGCAACCTTTCCCTCGACCGCTTCAAGCGCCGCCATGCGCAAAAGCGCGGGCGCGGGCAGACAGAGCTTGTCCTGTCGGAGCTGGAGGACTGCATCTCGGCGGAATCGGACGTGGAGGCAAGCATCGACGAGATTGTGCTTGCGCAATCCATCAGCGCATTTCTGCGCGCACAACCCGAGCGGAAACGCAATGTTTTTATCCGCCGCTACTGGTATCTGTACCCGATTAAGGATATCGCAAACATATACGGCATGAGTGAGAGCAAAACCGCATCCCTGCTCCTGCGCATGCGGAATCAGTTAAAACTATACCTGAAAAAGGAGGGTATTACATTATGAAAAATGAAAAAATTCTCCGCGCAATCGGCGAAATTGACGACGATCTGATCAAAGGTGCGGTAAATGACATCAACCCACAGGACGGCAGGATTAAAAAATACGGGCATACGCTCAGATGGGCGGCCGCGGCGGCCTGCCTGTGCCTGATTTCCGCCGCTGCGCTCGCAGGCTTACACCGGCAGTCTGTGCAGCCAGCGCCCACTCCCGGCGGGCTCCTTACCACCGACAGCTCAGAGCCCTCGTCCGAGCTCCATACCGCTGACAATACAGAAGCCTCGGTGCCTGACCGTTCGCCGGTGTCCTACAGCAGCCTGAAGTTCTCTGGCATAAAGACGGACACGGAGCTGGACTTCCCTTCTGCATCCGCTTCCATGGATATCAAAGTCTTTGACGAATCCTGCCTGTCTCAGGACAAATGCTGCATGATCCTGGAAGGAACTATAACCCGCCTCTATACCAAACACTATACCTATGATATTTACAGCGACAAATTTGAGGAAAACGGCATACTGCACAGCTTTGCGGACACGATTGTCTATGAGCTTGCAGTTGACAAAACGTGGTACGGAGACGACATCAGCGGGCAGACCATTCTCGTCGAGGACACCTCCTACTGTACGACGCCAATTCTGGCAGTAAAGGGGGGAGGACGGTATGTACTGCCGCTCTATGAATACGGCGACTCCGTCTGGACGCTGGGCCATGAATATGCCGGAGGGGATATCACAAGGGACAGCCGCTACAGCACGATCTATCCCTATCACCCGCAGATCGCCGTCACCGACGACGGCTCCTACTTCCTCTCAAAGGGCTGGACGACACTGACAGTCAATGCCAGAGACGTTATCATGGAGAACCCGTCAGACGAATTTCAGGACAAAATGTGTCTGGTTGACGCGGACACCTTTACCCGCCAGATGGCCATACTGACCGCAGGGTTAAACGGGCAGTAAAACGGACAGAGAGGCCTCCTATGACTATTCCTTTTTCATAGAAGGCCTCTTAAAACATGATTAATCTAAAAGCTTCTCTCCCTCGCCCATCACCGCGATATCCACCGCCGTAGCATCCTCCAGGTGAAACATGGCCATTTTATGACCGCTCTCTTCATTGTAGATGCTCTTTAAGTGCGGCGCTGCCTCCAGAGCCGCCTTTTCATACTTGGGATCAGTCTCGAAGACTGCGCGCCCGGTGTATCTCAGCCAATGCCCGTCCGGCTTGCAGGCGACAATCTCCGTCAGTGGATTGTCACAGAGCTGGCGGTAGACCTCCTTGAAATCACCGACTCCAAAGATAATCTTACCGTCCATCTCCATATGCGCGCCCAGCGGGCGCACCTTCGGCTGGTCCCCGTCCGTCGTCGCCAGAAAAAACACGCCTGTTTCTGTCAAAAAATCATTTACCTTACTCATAACAAAATCCTCCTTACCACAGATGGTGATAAGGAATCCCCCCGGCAGGCCGGGTCCCTCCTTACCACAGTCTAAACAGTAATTTCCGCCTTCACGCCAAGCTCGCCTCTGTTCGCGTCCAGAACCGGCTGTACCTCTTCGCGCAGGAATACCTCCACCTGATGCGGCGCGCAGCCCACATAGAGCTCTGGCTTGAGGGTTTCGGCAATCTGTTCCTTCGTCAGCCCGAACGCCGGATCTGCCGCAATGAGGTCTGCGAGGTTGTTTTCCTTCCCCTCCTCCTTCACGGTTCTTCCCGCCTCCATGGAGAGCACGCGGATTTTCTCGTGGAGCTCCTGACGGTTTCCCCCGCGCTTAACCGCGTCCATCATAATATTCTCCGTCGCCATAAACGGGATCTCCGCCATAAAATGCTTCTCGATCACCTTCGGGTACACCACAAGGCCGTCCACCACATTCAGGCACAGATCCAGAATGCCGTCCACCGCGAGAAAACCCTCCGGAACCGACAGGCGCTTGTTTGCGGAATCGTCGAGCGTCCGCTCAAACCACTGGGATGCCGAGGTGATCGCCGGGTTTAGGGCGTCCGCCATCACATAGCGGGCGAGAGACGC
>CAZNQZ010000293.1:0-3085 GCA_964575245.1 uncultured Lachnobacterium sp.
AGCGGACAGGCGTAACATTAAAACTCCTGTGGCAGGAGTACCAGGACAGGTGCAGCGCAGACGGCGGAATCCCGATGGGATATACTAAGTTCTGCCAGGGATACAGCAGCCACACTGCCGCAAACAGGCTGACAAACCACCTGGAACACAAGCCGGGCATTGTGACCGAGGTGGACTGGTCCGGGCCGACAATGCACTATGTTGACACGGCTACCGGCGAACTGGTAAAAGTATACCTCTTTGTAGCGACACTGCCTTACAGCCAGTATTCCTTTGTGGAGCCCTGTCTGGACATGAAGATGGATTCCTTTCTCCGCTGCCATATCCGGATGTATGAATACTTCGGCGGCGTTATCACCAGGCTGGTATGCGACAATTTAAAGACGGGCGTTGTCTCCCATCCCCGCGAGGGAGAAATCATCCTCACAGCCGACTATGAAGCCCTTGGCGGGTATTACATGACCGCGATCATGCCTGCAGGTGTCCGCAAACCGAAACAGAAAGCCTCTGTGGAGGGTACCGTAGGGAAGATTGCAACCGCCATCACCGCAAAACTGCGCAATGAGACTTTTTATTCTTTTTCCGAACTGAAAGCCGCAGTATATAGGAAACTTGAAGAGTTTAACCGCCAAAGTTTCCAGAAGAGGGAGGGCAGCCGCCATGATGCGTTCCTGGAAGAAAAAGAATACCTGCATGCCCTGCCTGCTGTCCCTTATGAGATCTCCACATGGGTCAATGGGAGGAAAGTCAATCTTGATTACCATGTGGTCTTTGAGTATAACCGGTACTCCTGCCCCTATCAGTACCTCCATAAAATGGTTGACCTGAGGGTCACGGATACCACAGTGGAGATTTATTCAGGGACAGACCGGCTTGTCACCCACACCCGGTTCCCGGCAGGCAGGAAAAACCAGTATTCCACCCATGCGGAGGACATGCCGGATCAGTTTAGGTTCTCGCCGTGGGATGAGCATCGAATCCGGGGCTGGGCGGAATCCATCGGAAAGTACACCGGGGAAGTCATTGGCCGTATCTTTGGGGGGCGTCAGCATAAAAGAGCAGGGCTATAATCCCTCCCTGGCAGTCCTGCGCCTGAGCAACAAGTATTCGGAAGCCCGCCTGGAAGCTGCCTGCGAATACGCCATCGTGAATGGGATAAAACGGCGCCGCTACCACCATCTTAATTCCATCCTGGCATCCAATCAAGATGAAATCTATCTTGAGCAGAAGAACGCCAGCGGGAAGAACAGCGCCCCGATGGGATACCTGCGCGGGAGCAGCTATTACGGAGGTGGCAACGATGGTCAATGAAGAAACCAGGCGCAAGCTGCGCGAACTGAATCTGGGCGAGGCAGTGGCAGGGTTGGAAATGCAGCAATCCGAACCGGCCACCATAGGAATTCCCTTTGACGAAAGGCTGCAAAGGCTTGTGGATTATATCTACCAGGAGAAATACAACAGCCGGATCCAGCGTCCGGTCAAGGCGGCCAGACTGCGGTTCCCACAGGCAAACGTCCAGGACGTCCACTACAAAGGACGCGGGCTCAACTAGGAACTGCTTGCCGGCCTGTTCAGCTTCCAGTACATTGCCGGGCACCAGAGCATCATCCTACAGGGCTTTACCGGTTCAGGGAAGACATACCTCGCCTGTGCCCTGGGCAAACAGGCCTGCCTGCACCAGATCCGCACACGCTATATCCGGCTCCCGGATCTTCTGATGGAGTACAGTGATGCCGCCCTTGTACCCGGGAAACAGAAGCAGCGGCTAGACAGATATGGGAAGATCCCTCTCCTTATCATTGATGAATGGCTGGTCTCCGACATCTCAGACAGTGAACTGTACTTTCTGTTTGAACTCATGGAGCGGCGCTCAGACTCCACTGAAGTGCTATAATATTCCGACACGGTGCTCCGGGGCAGGTAAACGGCTAGCCAGCCGACCGTGAGATCAAAGTCTTTTGTAAATCTGCTGCCGGGGTAAGCCCATGGGACATCGGCAACAAGAACTCCATGCAGCGGACATTGGACACGGTGAGTGCAGGATTCTATCTCAACGAGGGTTCCTCCCCAGTCAAGTCCTCTCCATATGCGTGGACGGCTGCTCTGGGAATCATAACGTCCGCATCGTTTATGACAGATCGGACAGTCATCCTCATGATGCCTGTTCGGGCGGGTTTTGATCCGAATGTGGTTTACACCGTCTGAATCCTGATAAAATTCATGTCCGGTTACAACTGCGGTATTGACATTGAGTAATTTTTTGCATAAAGTATTAGCTGAAGCTATCTGTGGGTACCTCTGGTATCTCTGAATGTATGGGTTTGGACGCTAATACATTACAGGAACACAGATGGTTTTTCAAGTGCAAAAATAGAGGGTCAATCATTTTTCTTATGGGATTTGACCCAACGCGTTACATTGTATCACTTCTGCCGCCATCCTTGACAGGACACAAAATAAATGCTGTAGGTTAAACACCGACGGCGAAGAACTCAAGGGCAATCCTCTGCGGCAACTTTAAATTGGATAATGATTTTCAGCCGGAAAGATGGAGTCCCATAAGTTTTGTGATTGAGCCAAAATAGATCAGCGAGCTGGCAGGTTACCCACTATCATGCCGGAAGCCTCAAATTAAAACGGTCAAAGGAATAAAGACCGATGTAGTTGGTCATAAGCTTGTAAAAGAAGCGGATGCTATCAATTATTGATGCATTGGCTTCTTTTTGTGCCGGAGAGCAGCGTCTTACTCGTCGTCGATGCTCTTAAAGAATTTGTAGACGGGAACGCCGAGCGCCTCCGCAATATCGAACAGAACCTCCAGAGAGCACATGGTCGGATTGTTCAGGGATTCCACCTTGGAGAGATAGGGCTGTGACAGATCGACCTTCTCCGCGAGCTGGCCCTGCGTCATTCCTGCCAGACGGCGGTAGTGGGTGATGTTCGCGGAGATCTCATAATATTTATCCGTGTTCTTGAACTTTTTCGGTTTGGACTTTGACATGGTCTGTCACCCTCACTAATCGCTTGTTTAACCGTGCGTTTCAATTTTAAATGCACGGTTTTATTATAATGTTTCGATTAGGAC
>CAZNQZ010000294.1:0-3070 GCA_964575245.1 uncultured Lachnobacterium sp.
TGATTCTTGTGGGAATTGTACTATCGCTGGTGTTTGGAATTATTCTTGGGCGGACATCAGAGCTTCTGTATATTCTCTGGAATATATTCTTTCCGGTTATCCTGTTATATCTTTTGTATCTCATCGGCGTGCTGGGAGCCGGGGATATCAAACTTTTTTCCGTAATTGGAGCATTTACCGATTTCAAGACGTTGACACAGTGCATACTTGCGTCCTTTTTGGCCGGAGCGGGAATTGCCGTTGTCAAACTGACTGTAAATCGAAGCGCGAGAGACAGTCTGTGGAGAGGCTTTTTGTATCTGCAGGCATTGGCAAGGGGGGAGCGCTACTCTTACCGCGAGGTCTGTCCGAAGGAGAATCTGATGCATTTTTCCGCTGCGATTCTTGTCGGCCTGCTGGCGGTGAGAATGTGGCGGCTCCTGTAGAAAGGAGGAAATATGAAACGTGTTCGGCTGGGAGTGTACATCCCGGACAGGGAGTATGCGGACCGTTTTACGAGCTGTCTGGTCAACCATTACCAACAGCAGCTGGAGCTGCACATGTATACGGACAGAGAGGCGCTGCAGGCGGCCACGGGAGATCTGGACGTGATTCTGATGGAGGCATGCGGGCTTGAGAGCGCGCAGTTTTCCTGCCCCATCGTCTGTCTGGCCGACGAGGAGAGTCCGGCACGGCCAGGCACTGAGGAGGGCTGTGTGCAGATGGTTGAGAAATATCAGGAGGTGAGCCGCATCGTCGATGCCATTATGAGGCAGATCGGCGATGAGGTGCGCGGCGTGCAGCGCGGCGGGGGGATCGGGAGTGCGCGTCTGTTTGCGGTCTATTCGCTCTCGGAAAATGAGTATCAGATGCCGCTGGCAGTGACACTGGCCTCGATTCTGAGCGAGAGGGAGCGCGTGCTGATCCTTGACCTTCAGGAGAACAGCGGGTTTTCGCAGCTCATCGGGGAACGGCAGGGACAGGGCCTTGAGGATCTGTTGGTTATGGCGGCGAGCGGGAGGTTCGCCTCGGGGCGGATGGTCTCCTGCATCGGGCACATGGAGCAGGCGGATTATGTATATCCGGTGAAAAACACGGAATGCCTGTGTGAGACGGAGGGCGCGGTATACCGCAGCCTGGTTCGGGTACTGGCGCAGGAAATGGGCTATCAGACAGTGATTGTAAATCTTGGGTCCCGGTTTGTCGGTTTCTTCGAGCTTCTGAACGAGTGCCAGGAGATTTATCTGGTAAAGCCCCGCGGCGGGCTGGCTCAGTGGAGGCAGCAGGAGTTTTTGGGGGAGCTGGAGACGCACGGCATGGAGGCGCCCGGCGGACGGCTTCATGAGGTGGAGCTCCCCGTGCTCACAAATCCTGCCATCTCCTGCGAGCGGCTGGTCGAGCAGTGGAAGTGGAACGAGTTTGGAGACCGCATCCGCGGAATGGTGCCGGGGGTGATGGCCTGTGGATGAGATCTGTGCGTCCATCCGCGAGCGTGTTCTTGCGCGGATGGATCTCTCGCGCGATATGAGCGATGAGGAGATCGGGGAGCTGATCGGGGAGACCGTATCGAAGACTCTGCAGGGGAGGGCGTTTACCATCCGCGAGCGCGCCCATATGGAGCGGCAGGTGTTCAATTCTCTGAGAAAGCTGGATACCCTGCAGGAGCTGATCGACGATCCGCAGGTTTCCGAGATTATGGTCAATGGCCCCCGCAATATATTCTATGAGAAGGCAGGGCAGGTGTACGCGTGGAAGCAGGGCTTTGCCAGCGAGGAAAAAATGCAGGATGTCATCCAGCAGATTGTCGGCAGGCACAACCGCGTGGTGAATCTGTCCAACCCGATCGTCGATACCCGCCTGGCAGACGGCTCCCGCGTAAACATCGTGCTCTCGCCGATTGCGCTGGACGGGTCAGCCATCACAATCCGCAAATTTCCGAAGCACCCGCTGGACATGGAGGCACTGATCGGCAGGGGAAGTGTCAGCAGGGAAGCGGCAGGACTCCTCGCGCTTCTGGTCGCGGCGCGCTACAGCATTCTGGTCTCCGGCGGGACGAGCTCCGGGAAAACGACCTTTCTGAATGCCCTGTCGCAGTATATTCCGGACGGGGAGCGTGTGATCACGATCGAGGACTCCGCGGAGCTGCAGATCCTCGGCGTAAAAAATCTGGTGCGCCTCGAGACGCGCAACGCCAATATGGAGGGGGTGATGCCGGTCACGATCCGGGATTTGATCCGCACTGCACTTCGGATGCGTCCTGACCGGATTGTGGTGGGAGAGTGCCGCGGGGCGGAGGCGTTCGACATGCTGCAGGCCCTCAATACCGGACACGACGGAGGGCTTTCCACGGCCCACGGCAATTCGGCGTTTGATATGCTGGGGCGTCTGGAGATGATGGTTCTCATGGGCATGGAACTGCCGATTGCCGCGGTCCGCCAGCAGATCGCCTCGGGGATTGACCTGATTGTCCATCTGTGCAGGCTGCCGGACAAAAGCCGGCGCGTTGTGGAGATCACGGAGATCGACGGGATGGAGGAGGGGCGGATCTGCCTGCATCCGCTGTACCGGCTGGCGCAGGAGGATGTCTGGAGGCTTGAAGAGAAGGATGCGCTTCACCATACGGAGAAGCTGGCGCAGGCAGGTCTGATGGAAGCATATGTCCAGTGGAGGGAGGGGGGACGAGGGCATGACGGACTACCGCAGCTATCGGCTGACGCTTAGAGAGCACGCGAAATGCTTTGCGTGGGCGGTCGGCCTTACGGCGGTGATTGCCTTCCTCTTTTACGACAGCGCATGGGGCGTCCTGATTTTGCCGGTCGTGTATGTGATCCTGCAAAAGCGCGCGCGTGCGGAAGGACTCGCGCACGTACAGGCCAGACTCGGAAAGGAGTTTTTGGATGTGCTTCGGACGGTGAGCTCGGCGCTTCTGGCGGGGCTTTCCATGGAAAATGCGTGTCGGGAGGCGGAGAGGGAGCTTGCGGGCCTCTACGGGGAGGATTCCCTTATGGGGAGGGAACTGGCCTTTGTCAACGGGCGGGTCGGGATGAACCTTCCTCTGGAGCAGCAGCTCGCTGAGCTTGCGGAGCGCTCT
>CAZNQZ010000295.1:0-3061 GCA_964575245.1 uncultured Lachnobacterium sp.
AAATAAAAAGGTAAAAAAAAAGGAAGTCCAAATTTACTTCCGTTTTTCGATATGATGACGAGAGTTGAACTCGTGACCCCTTCCTTACCAAGGAAGTGCTCTACCACTGAGCCACATCAGCCTGTGTTAACTGCGCCAACGATTAGATAATACAATAGACAACCCAAGTTGTCAACTGATTTTTTTAAATCTCAACAATAAATTTTTCATATGCATTGATCACCCGGGTCTCTCCGACCATATCCTCCCGCGGAAATTTGCGTCCGTAATTCATGTGGACATGGCCGTGGACAAAATATTTCGGCTGATACTGCCCGATGAGCGCGTTAAACGCGGCAAAGCCCCGGTGGCAGAGATCCTCGTCGTCATGGACGCCAAACGCAGGCGAGTGCGTCACCAGAATGTCAAAGCCCTTGTTCCTGCGCAGCTTGCCGGAAAGCTTTTTCACCCGCTTCTGCATCTCCTTCTCCGTGTACTGGTTGTTCCCCGGCTTGTAGCGGTAAGAGCCCCCCAGCCCCAGAATCCGCACGCCCCGGTACTCGTAGATCTGATCCTCAATGCAGATGCAGCCCTCGGGCGGCTTCTTCTCATACTTGTCGTCATGGTTTCCCCTCACATAGAGCAGAGGCACCGGAACCATCGTAGCCAGAAAGGTCAGGTATTCCGCCTTCAGATCCCCGCAGGATACCATCAGGTCAATCCCCTCAAAATCCGCCCTGTTAAAAAAATCCCAATATAGTTTTGACTCCTGGTCTGCCAGAAATAATATTTTCATCGCGATCTTTCCTTATTTATTTTCTTTCACGCCCTTGAGCTGCACCACGGATTTCGCGGTCTCGATCAGTGTGTCCATCTCCGGAATACTCCCAATCACATTGTCCACAAGATAGTCCATCTCCATGATGCCCTCCGGCCTCATATTCTGGTTTTCCGGATTCTTGAGTGTGCCGTCCTGTGCACGGATTTCGCTGAAAAACGGCACGACATAGCCATTTTTGATGTCCTCCTTAAAGTGCTCCGCGAGACGTCTCACCCCCGCGGGCACATGATCCGTACAGATCATGTCGATCACGCCTGCAGACATGCCCCACCAGTAGTTGAGCGCACGTCCCTCGTCGTTCTCCTCGGTCTGGTAGGCCCCGGCCAGGATGCTCTTGATCATTTTCTCGTAAAAAATACCCCAGTTCCAGATCGGCATGACCAGATTCACGGTGCCCTCATCCCCGCAGTAATACAGCCCGAACATGCGGCTTGCCTTCTGCGGCGTGATCATATCCTGATCCGAAACCAGCCGGATTCCGTGTTCCTCGAGAAAGCGGTTTCTGTCATACCCCTTCTTCGTGGACCACTCCAGATAAATTTTAGCACGCGGATTTGTGCAAGCCGCCCCGAGCGCGAAGGCATTGATGTTTGGGATGATCCCGTAAATCGGATAGTCCGCGATGTAGGCGATCCGGTCATTTTCCGCCATCGCGCCGGCAATCATGCCGGAGAGGAATTTCGCCTCATACATGCGGGCATAGTAGGTTCGGATATATTTGTGCGGCGTGTTCAGGCTGCAGTTTAAGATCTTGACGTCCGGATGGTCCACTGCGATCTTGAGACTCGGAGGCATCATCTGCGGCCCGACCTCAAAGATGATGTCCGCGCCCTGGCGCATCACCTCCGTGAGCACCGTCTCAATGTTGTCCTCGCGGACATTCGTCACGCGAAACGTGTCGATCTGGTCCGGGAAGGTCTCCTCAAGGTAATTGCGCCCCAGCTCGTGCGCATAGATCCAGTCGGAATCTCCCGGCTCCTTGGAATAGAGAAACGCCACCTTCAGTTTTCTGGCGGTGGACGGGAGGAAATAGCTTAAAAGCCCCTTTTTCTCCTGCACATTTTTCGGGTCCATGACGAGATCCACCTGCTGTTTTTCAGTCAGGACTACAAACTCGCTCCAGCACTTGATGATGTTCGCGTTGAGCTGATCGTCCGTCATCGCCGCAACCGCGCTGTAGCCGTACACATTGACAAAGGCGGTGAACGCGTCCCCCACGCGGATCGGCAGCTTTCTGCCGCCGCGGAAATAGAAAGCTTTGGTAAAGTGAAGAATCAGACTGTTGAACTCCTGTCTCGCGATGTCGTCCCAGGCCTGCACATCCCCGAGAAGGCCGATCAGCTGCTCCGCCATGCCGACCCTGGAGAACTCCATGCTGTTGATGCCGGTCAGCTCGTGAAACTTCATGTACTCGTAATAGAGCCGGACGTCCTCATCCTCCGAGTATTTCGGAATCTTGCGCGTCACATAGGCCATGATGGAGGCCGCCTTGAAATACTTCAGGACGCTGACCCGCTTATTGCCCTCCACTACATAATAGCGGTTCATGTATTCAAAGGCCTTGATCGGATCGCGGATGCCCTCGTTCACCTGCGCGTCCGAGAGCGTCGCCCACTTGTCGGCAAATTCCGTCTCATCGCCGAGAATCGGGAAAAAATTCGCTGCGAAGGCGGTGGTCCTCCCCTTGGTCGCCGTCCCCACAACAAAATCCAGCGGGATCTGCACAAGCCCCATATTCTGCTCAGTCTGGATCTGGTCACTGTTTACAATATCGTCCAGAACGGGAAGATATGGGAACCGTCCGCCGGACATACATGCCTTATATTCCCTTTTTCCGAGTTTTAATGCCTCCGCATACTCTGCTTTTCCCATTTTCCCCTCTTTTCCTCAAAATAATATGGTTTTCTTTCTTCCAATTCTATCACATTTATGCTATAATACAATAAAGTTTTGAAATCGAATAAATATTCTTCCCTTATTCCGTTTTGTTTGATATAATGATGTGGAAACAGGCACCATGGAGGAAAGGACATGAACAACATAACCCGGAAACAGGCAGACGTCATCGGCGAGGTAGCAAATATCTGCACCGGCACAGCTGCCACCACTCTGAGCATGATCATCAACCGACCGACGAATATCACCACGCCCAAGGTTGCCGTGCTCGCCGAGGAACAATCCCTTACCAGTGATGACCGCATTCTGATCAAGGTCCCGTACACAAAGGGGCTTGACGGCACG
>CAZNQZ010000296.1:0-3041 GCA_964575245.1 uncultured Lachnobacterium sp.
GCCGTGATCGCCATCGCCATCGCGAGATAGGTCTTTCCGGTTCCCGCAGGACCCCAGCCGAAAACAACCATTTTTTCCCGGATATTCTCCACAGCGCTCTTCTGACCGATGGTTTTCGGCTTGACCGGCTTGCCCTGAATCGTGTGGCAGATCACGTCCTGATCAATCTCGACCATTGCACCCGTAAGATGCTCCTTCTGGAGCGCAAGCGCGTAGTTCACATTCTGCTCTGTGATGACATTTCCCCGTTTTGAGAGCTCATACAGCTGGGAAAAGAGCTCCGCCGCATTCCTCGCGCCCGCCTCGCTGCCAATGATCTTCACCGAATCGTCGCGCACCACCACCGTCACGCCGAGGGTCCTCTCCACCCTCTTAATATTGGAATCGAACTGTCCGAACACATTCGCCATGTGCTCCGCAGGTATCTGTAAGGTTTCCTCCGTCAAGCTCATCCTCTTCTCTCCTGTTATTCCCCTCCCGCAGACTCTCCCCCGGAGGGCTTTTGCAATAGTTCCGTCGGCACGGCCCTTGTGATGTTTTCCCGGGCCGATATCTCGCCGAAAATGTGATATTGTCCGTCCGTCATCTCTATCATAACATTTTTGTCAGAAATGGAAACCCCATTTTCTTCCAAATCTGAAAGAAATTGGTTCAGCCGTTCCCCCGCCAGCGCGCGTGCCTCGCTCTCCGAGAGCGTGTACTCCGCCGTCTCCCGTTCAATCTGGCGGATTTTTCCGAAATGCACGGGCAGATAAAAGCTGTCCATAAGCACCAGCTGGCGGATGTCCTCCAGCGTCTCGTAATCGTCGTAATCCGCAAAAAGCGGCGGGAATCGCAGCTGCCAGTTTCCCACCGACAAATAAAACTGCATGGTCTCTCTTCCGGTCGCCCGGCTGGAAAAGACTTTCGGATTGATCCAATCCTCGTAGGAATAGACCACTGCCGCAATCACGTCTGCATCGGCGCTTTTATAATAGTATTCACGCACCTCCCCGGCGTCATCCAGGATTTCCTGCCGCCCCAGCACCAGCGGATCGCCCGCCTTCACCGTATCGCCCGCCTTCACGAGCGGAACTCCGGACCGCGTGACAATGCTCAGCACGGTCGCGTCCTTTTCAGCGACAAGATCCACGCAGGCATCGTCCGACACACCGCCCCCGGCGGTCGCGAGCTTCTCCTGGAGGGAGACCACAAGCTTGGTTCCCTGTTCATAGACGCTGGCCCAGATTATCCCGTCAAAATCCTGTCGCAGGGACAGTTCCAGGGCGTCATTGTCGATCGCCGCTTTCCTCACCCCGTAACCGATATTCTTTTCGCCGAGATAGGTCAGAATGGTCTGCTCGCCGATCGCGGAATTCCCGATCACCTCAATGCGCCAGATCCTTGTAGACAGCGCCGCCACAGCCGCGATCATGGCAAGGACGGTCAGCACACAGACCTTTCTCGCCCGGTAGCGCCGCAGAAAAAACGGCAGGCCAGCCCTCTCCTCGACCGCAAACCTCACATGGGTCTTGCGGAGAAAGGGCGCCAGCCCATACACATCGTAAAGATACATCCGCGCCCGCAGCTGATCGCCGTCCAGATACTCCATGTCCCAAAATACCATGCCCGAGCGGGCACATAAATTGAGCAGTCGGGCAGTGTTCCTGCCCCGGAATCGGACGGTCAGCACGCCGCGCGCCAACCGATACAGCCTCTCTATCATGGGACAAACGTGATTCCTTCCAGATACCCGGTGATCTCCAGCTGATCCTCGGAATACTTCGGAATATACAGCCCGCGCCCCACGACCTGAATCCCGCAGTTTTTTGCGGACACCACAATCATCTCACAGCTGTACTGCCGGATTCCCCGATGGTTCGTGATGCACAGGGACCGGTTTCCAGTCATCGACAGCAGGGGCATCCCGAGAAACAAATCCTTCGGAAGGCCGAACAGCTCGACGTACCGATCCGCATCCTTTTTCTTTTTTGCTGAATGTTCACCCTGGCTTTTCATACTTAACTATATGAAAAACAGGCTTATCCTATGCAGCCAGGCTTTGAAAACATGCCCGCTTCTTTTTATCATAGCATAAGTTTCTCCCAAATAACAAGCCAAAATGAAAGATCCCATCATCTCCTTTTCCTGTTTCATATGTCAACAAAACAAAAGCATCCGGATACTTAATCTCCGGATGCTTTTAATATATGAAACAGATATTTTTTGCCGGTATCGGTTAAATGTTATCTAAACCCCATGGGCTATTAACTCCCCGGTTAAAAAATGTTATTCTCTTTACATAATTCCAGTACATCATTCAATATATCGTCCGGATCTGCATTTCTGTCCGGATACACCATCGTATATCTGCTTATTTTGCATTTAAAATATTCATAACACATCGGATGAATGTACATAATGCTGTCATTATTGTAAACCAGATTTCCTTTTATCTGATATTCAAATGAAGTATTCATAATTCTGATTACTTTTTTGTTTTCAAACCACTTACTATTCTCCGGTATATAAGCTCCATTTTCGGCTATCCCGACAAGACCGCTCTCGATAATTACGCGCTTTATTTCATCCAGGCTTAATCCCTGCTTGTATATTTTTTTGACTGCCCGAATGTACCCATCAAATTCTTTTGCAGAAAAACAATAATTTTTCCCGTTCAAAACATCACAGCATATTTGCAAAAGTGCAGGAATAGAATCTCTGTACATGGCAATGCTATCCATAATCATCTCTTCCTGTACGGAATGTATAATATGCCTGACTTGATCCACATTTTTTTTCAAATAATTTTCATCATTTTTTTCCATGATCTCATTTAACAGAGCGTCAACGATCAGCAGCAGTTGTCTGGGTTTTTTTTGCGTATGCCTTATGCAATAAGCCAATGTATCAAACTTGAGTGCAATGGTTGCAGGACACATTTGGGGCAATATTTCATACATAATGTTGATTGCCGTTTGTGGATTCTCATATAAATCCTTTAACTGATAATTCTTTATAAAAGAAAAAAACTTTTCCTGTGTGGAGGCATAACAGAAAAA
>CAZNQZ010000297.1:0-3035 GCA_964575245.1 uncultured Lachnobacterium sp.
CCTCCGGTCCAGCTCCCTCTGAATATTTTCCCAGATGGCATAGCCCGCCGGCTTGATCACCATGCATCCCTTCACGGATGTGTAATCTGTAAGCTCCGCCTTCTTCACCACATCGGTATACCACTGCGCGAAATCCTCCTCCATGGAGGTGATTGCCTCTACAAGCTTTTTCTCCTTCGCCATGTCCTGTCTCCTTTGCGTCTCGATTATTTCCGTCATTGTATGCCAATCCGAAATACTTGTCAAGCATACATCGCCTTCAACCAGCAAATATAGGAGGTCGGACAGTGCGCATGAGAGAATTTCTGACCGAACGCCTCGTCCGTGTCCACTTTCCCGAGAATGACAAATACAAAGAACTGCAGCGCCCGATAGGCATTCCGATCCGGGCCGACCACGGAGAGCAGAGTATTCAGATAATCCTCCTTCTCTTCGGCTGCAAAGCCCTCATAGCCTTCGCCCGTTTTCTTCCTGAACGCTTTTTTCATCGCGGCCTTTGTGCCCGCCGTCAGCGTCCGGTCTACCCCGTATCTTCCGTAGCCCCATTTTTCGGGCGCAACCTCCGTCACAAAATCACCCGGATTCAAATAATTCAGTATGTTTTCATAACCGGCACGCGCCGCGCTCACGGCGACACGGGGAGTCGCAAACGTGTATGCATATACGCTGTCCTTCCCGTACTGGTCAGTCAGCCGCTTCGCCAGCAGATTGCCCACGGCTGCCCCGCGGCTGTGTCCCGCGATCCAAAATCGGAAACTCCCCTTCACCGGATGCCGCTTAAGATACTGGTTCAGCTTCCCGTTCAGTTCCTGCTCCGCATTAGAAAAGCCGGTGTGAACCTCCCCTGTCCCGAGATTAAAATTGCTCACCCACTCATATTCCGTACCGGTCCCCCGGACAAGGATTGCAATGACCGCGTCTTCCCCAAGCGTTTTCCTTCCTATTGCAAACGAGACATGATCGTTGTCCTCCCTCGTAACCTCGGAGGTAATATATTTGACATCCTCAAATCCGCAGTCCTTCAATAACTGCTTCGCATATTTTCCCTTGTACGCGGCCGCCGAGGCCAGCATGGAGAGCCTTGCCAATTCTCCCTGTTCGTACTCGCCCGGCACGTAGGCCGCACTCTCCGTATAAGAAAAATATTTGTCGTCATACACTGCCTTGGCCTTCATCACTTTACCGGGAAATGCGCCGTCCTCGTATTTTGCGGTTACGGTACGGCTCTCCCCGACAGAAACGCCATAAAGCGTTTCCGGCTTTTTCGTGTCGTCCGCGTATACCGCCCGCCACTGTGCAAAGACAGAGAGCGCCACAAACAGGCTTAACACCAGATACAAAAATGTCTTTTTCTTCATCATTCACCCACCAGATATCATATTTACAATAGATACAGTTTACCACATTTGAAAAATTTACTCAATTGTATTTGGAAGTTGATTATTTTCGGAAATGTGCTAAAGTAATACCGAACAGGAGGAATTACATACCATTATGAAGAATTTCAGACGCGGGGTCATTGCCGGGTTTCCCATCGGGCTCGGCTATCTGTCCGTCTCTTTTACCTTTGGGATCATGGCGGCATCCATGGGGCTTGCCTGGTGGCAGGCCACGCTGATCTCCATGTGCACCGTCACCTCGGCAGGGCAGTTTGCGGGACTGCAGATGATGCTCGTCCCGGGGCAGTATGTGCAGATGCTCATCACAGAGATTACAATCAATCTCCGTTACTCCTTCATGTCCATCTCCGTCTCCCAGAAGGCAGACGCGAAATTTCGCGGTATCTGGCGGTGGCTTTTCGGTTTTATGATGACGGACGAGATCTTCGCCGTTGCCAGCCGGGAGGAACGGGTAGGCCGGGGATTTTTTGCCGGGCTGTGCGTCCTGCCCTATCTGGGCTGGTCGCTTGGCACGCTTGTCGGCGCGCTTCTCGGAAATGTGCTGCCCGGACGGCTGATGAGCGCGCTTGGCATCGCGATCTACGGAATGTTCGTCGCCATCGTAGTGCCGGAGATGAAACAATCCCGCCCGGTTGTGTTTGTCGTAATATTTGCCGCGCTGTGCAGCTGCGGATTCTACTACATACCGGCACTCTCCCGGATATCCAGCGGAATCACCATCACCGTCTGCGCGGTGGCGGCAGCCGCCGCCGGGGCCGTTCTGTTTCCGGTTGAGACTAAGGAGGAGGTATCCAAATGAATCAAACCCAATTTTTCCTGTACCTGCTGGTTCTGTCCGGCTCCACTTACCTGATCCGGGTGATTCCCTTCGTGGCGGTCAAAGAAAAAATCCGCAATCGGTTCATCCAGTCCTTCCTGCACTATATCCCCTACGCCGTGCTGACCGCCATGACCATTCCGGCGATCTTTTACGCCAGTGCCCACCCGCTCTCGGCACTGGCCGGACTCGCAACCGCCGCACTCGCCGCACTGTGCGGCAGAGGACTCACCGTCGTCGCCGCACTCGCCTGCGCCGCTGTGTATGTGGCGGAGCTTATCATGTCGGTTCTATAATGCTATAGAATGATACGTTCTGATGATTCAACTAAAATATCACTATTCTTAATATGGGATTTTGCCAACGAAAAACTTTCCTCTGTAACACATATAAAAGCTTTATTCTGAACCGCATCAACACCATATGATACAATGTCGATTTCATTTGGCAATTCTTTTACAATTTCTTCGATTTCTTCATACAAATCATTGTATGAATGTTCAACCACATCATATTTTACACATTTATAACCTGCCAAAATATTTTTGTAATAATCCATTTCACTTTCGTCTGATACCAAAACATGAAGAGTATCATAATCAATAAATGTTCCGCCAAAACTTTTCGGATAGACATAAGCATTGTAAAACTCAAAAGAATTGTATAATTCTTCATTTGCAGAACAAGCCTCCGCTTGTATCTCAAACATATCTTCCTCTTCCGTTTTATCATGTGCTTCTGCTTTCATCTCATTTATTGCCATCATTCCTGCAAAAAGAAACAATACAGTTAAAATAATGCATGATATTCTTTTTTTC
>CAZNQZ010000298.1:0-3031 GCA_964575245.1 uncultured Lachnobacterium sp.
ACTAAATTGCGCCACAAATCCCCCAGGTGGTCATAGACCACAGACAAAATCAGCGCACAGAAAAAGGTGACGGCAACGCAGATTTCCGCACCGTAGTCCACCTCAAAGGCAGACAAAAAACCTCCCATCGCCCCCATCACCAGAGACGTGATCAACAGCGCTTTAGCCAGAGAATCCCACAGGGAACACACCGTCCGCTCCTTCTTCTCCAGCACAAAATCCTGTTCCGGTTGTCGGTTCCGCCACCGAAATTTATCCATTCCCCGTCCTCTGTCCATACCGGATCACAAGGCTGCTTACGCCCGTACACGCTAACAGATATTGCTGCTCGACGTCCTTCGGGCAGGCTCTGGCATTGAGACACAAAAGTTCCTGCATCCTGTCGGAAAGCTCCTCCTGCGTATGGATTTCCGCAGTCTTTAACGCCGTCTCGCGGTCACTCCACCAGTACAGCCCGATCGGAATTCCACGGTTCAACAGCCCGCACCCCTGTGCGGCAAGCATTTCCATGCACCTGTCGTTTCCGGCCCGGTCATCCGAAAACGACATCAGTACATTGACGCGGGGCACACCGTCCGCCAGGCGCTCCTTAACCATCCACTGCCCCTGTCTGGCCGAAAGCTTCCAGTGAATATTCCTCATGGAATCCTGCGGCTGATATTCCCTTATCTCATAGTCCGCGCTTATGTCCGGGCAATCCTGCAGCTGATCGTCCATGCCCACGGTAATCACCTGCACATCCGCGCAGTCCTCATGCCCGGAAAACGCCGGGGCCATGATCCACTGGCCGTCCACCCTCTCACAGCCGCCCCAGCAGCACAGGTGAAACAGGTCATAGATTTGCACCTGGGCAAGCTCCAGCGAAATCCGCCCATAGTGCAGAACCTCCACGCTCCGCCATGGGATGTCCTCCGCCCGCACCCGCTCCGGTTCGGCCAGACAGCTCAGTGTCTGCTCACGTTTTCCCCCAGTAAAATCATTGCCTATCAACAGGCGCACCCGCGCAGGAAACACCAGAAATCTCTGATCCGAACGCACACGCACGCTGTACAGGAGCCTGCGTCTTGCGTCCGCCGGGCCGAAGATCCGCACCTCCGCCCGGAAATGCCCCCGTCTGCTCCACAGCAGCCATACGGACATTCCAGCCGCCGCTGCCGTAATAATAAGAAACAGCAGCGGAAGAAAGCCTCCCAAAAACCATTCCAGAAGGCCCTGCAGGGCAAGGACGGTCAGCACGCCCGCCACTCCCCCCGGATCAAATTGCAGCCTGTCCCTCATCGAACCGCAGGTATCCTTTCCGCAATTTTTTTGAGCACATCCCTCTCCCGAAGCCCCTCTGCCCTCGCCTTTCCGCTCAGAAGAATCCGGTGGCTCCACACATCCTCCATAACCGAGAGCGCATCATCCGGCACTACATATGCGCCCCCGCGCATCAACGCCATTGCCTTCGCCATTTTCAACAGCGCGATGCTTCCCCTCGGACTCACTCCAAGCTCAATACACGCATCCCGTCTGGTCTCCTCCGTCAAATTGACAATATACTCGTAAACACTGTCATTGACGTATACGTTATTAGCTGCCTCCTGCAATGCCATCACCCGCTCAGCCGTTATTACCGGGGAGAGCAGCCCGTCCATGCGCTCCGCACTGCCCTTTAAAATTTCCACGGACGATCTGTGATCCGGGTAACCTAGCGTCAACCGCACCATAAAACGGTCAAGCTGGGACTCCGGGAGCCTCTGCGTCCCCGAGGAGCCCACCGGATTTTCCGTAGCAATCACCGTAAATGGGGCAGGAAGCCTGTGGGTGGTGCCCTCTACCGTCACCTGCCCCTCCTCCATAACTTCCAAAAGCGCCGACTGCGTCTTTGCAGAGGTCCGATTGATCTCGTCCGCGAGGAAAAGGTTACAGAACACAGCCCCCTGCCGGAAAACAAATTCCCGCTTCTGTGCGTCAAACATCATAAAACCCAGAATATCACTCGGCAGCACATCCGGCGTAAACTGCATGCGCCGGCAGGTCAATTCCATTGTCCTTCCCATGGACATTGCAAGGGTCGTCTTCCCCACTCCGGGAATATCCTCCAACAGAACATGTCCCCCCGCAAGGATCGCCGCCAGCACCTTCTCCGTCACGTCCCGTTTGCCCCTGACAACCCTGCCGATTTCCCCTGCAATTTCTCTGAGCTCGCCCGCCGCCCTGCGGATCTCGAGCTGCCCCTCGTCTGTCGTCTGCCCCATACAAACCTCCCGCAGCTGTCCATCAGGCTATGGCCGCTGCTCTCCCACCGCTATGTCCGTGTAACTCTTCTCCCTCACATGGAGATACAGCTCCTGCACGGCAGCCGCAGCCGCCACCGCACACGATATGACACAATAGTGCACCGTGTAGCGCGTCATCATCAGATACGGCGTCCAGAACAGCATAAACGAAGAAACCTTGTTCAGACAGGTGTGCATGGATGCAAAACGGCGGTACTTGACCGCCACTGCCAGATAGGAAACCACGCGAACCAGCACCACGCCAATGACCGCACACCATAACCACGGCGGCAGCATCCAAAAGAGCTGCGGAAAAATCCGTATCAGTGTCATTGAATAAAAAAGGAGATCCGCAACGCTGTCCAGCTTTGCACCGAACTCCCCGGCCTGTCCGGTCAGTCTGGCGACATATCCGTCCAGAACATCCGAAACACCGCAGATACTGTAAACCACAAAAAAACCGGTCGACAGGGGTGAAAGAAACAATAAAACCCCCGCACCGGCAATTCGAAGCATTGTCAGCGCATTGGGGATTGTAATCCATTTTTTTATTGATTGTTTATCCATGGAACTCATACTAAGTCTCGCTACTTTGTTTACATCGCAGGCTTCAGGTAGTGCGGGTAGCCGGACTTGAACCGGCACAGTATCACTACTAATGGATTTTAAGTCCATCGCGTCTGCCTATTCCGCCATACCCGCTCGAATGATAAAAAAAGAAACGACCCAGACGGGACTCGAACCCGTGACCTCCGCCGTGACAGGGCGGC
>CAZNQZ010000299.1:0-3028 GCA_964575245.1 uncultured Lachnobacterium sp.
CTGGAGCAAAAGATCATGAATATCATGCCGCTTTTGATTCTGGCCTACCTGAAAACTGCGTCGAAAGGTTTTTTGGATGTTCTGTACAGAAATGTATCGGGGGTACTGTTTATGAGCGGGTGTCTGCTGGCGTACGGCGGGGCCCTCCTTCTGTCGGAGCGTCTGCTGAAAATCGAGATGTAGGTGGAGAGATGGACAGAAAAAAGATAATCGGGATCGGCGCTGTCTGCGCCTTGTTCCTAATCCTTGCATGGCGCGCGGAGCGCTCCGGAATGCTGGTGGGCGAGGAAAACCGGATTGTCCGCGCAAGGCCCGGTGAGGGGAGCACGGATATCGACCTGACACTGAGCGCGGAGGGGCTCTTCGAGGACTACCGCTACTCCCTGAGTGTCCGTGAGATGGCAGTCACGGAGGAGGAGGCTGAAGGCTATTTGGCACAGGCAAGGGAGGAGATTGACAAAGAATTTTTTGTGGAGGGCGAGGATGCGGACTGCGTCACGCAGGGCGTTCACATGGAGGAGAGATACGCGGACGGGCTGGTTGAGGCAGAGTGGAGTCTGGATAATGACCTTGTGATAGGGGCGGACGGCTCCGTGGAGGATGGTATGGTCCCGGAAACCGGAGCAGTGGTGAACGCCACCGCTGCGCTTACCTGCGGCGCGTACAGGGAGGACTATCACTTCGCCTTTGTTGTGTACCCGAAGGCCGGGACGGACAGAGAGCGGCTGCTGGCATCGGTTGATTCGCTCATCGAGGCGCAGATGGTGTCGGAAAATGAGGCAATTCTGTCACTTCCGGAGGAGGTGGACGGCTACCGCCTTGAGTGGGAGGAGACGAAGAAACATCTGGTTTGGAAGGTGTTGCTTTTTGAAATTGTGGTTTTCATTCTTTTGCGCTGCGTGAAACAGGAACGAATGCGGGAGCAGGAACGGAGCAGAAGGGAGCAGATGAGACTGGATTACCCGGAGGTGGTGAGCAAGCTTTTGATTCTGCTTGGGTCCGGCATGTCTCTAAGACAGGCATGGGATAGGATTTCCGCTCGTTATTCTGATGAGAGGAAAAAAGAACGAAAACCTCCGCGCTATATATACGAGGAAATGCTCGTCGCCAGCCATGAAATCTCCGACGGCGAGAGCGAGCGGAAAGCGTATCAGAACTTTGGAGAAAGAACCGGATTAGGGGTTTATCACCGGCTAGTGCGCATCCTGGTTCAGAATCTGAACACGGGAAGCCGGGGGTTGTGCCAGCTTTTGGAGCAGGAAGCACAGATGGCGCTGAAGGAGCGGAGGGCACACGCGAGGAAACTGGGGGAGGAGGCCGGAACGAAGCTTCTCCTTCCGATGATGTTGATGCTGGCGATTGTAATTGCAATTATTATGGTCCCGGCAATGCTCTCATTTTAAATATAAGGAGGAGAAATTATGTTAAGATTTAAAAACTTTATCTCCGACGAGGACGGGGTCGGAGTGGTGGAAATGATACTGATTGTGGTAGTTTTAATCGGTCTGGTGCTGCTGTTTAAGGATAAGCTGACCGCGCTCGTCAAGGATATTTTCTCGACGATTACGGAGCGGGCCAAGGAGGTCTAGTTGTCATGCAGGAAATGCCGCGGCAGCATTACGATTTTTGCCGCACTCTCCCTCATGCTCGTTGCCCAGCTTATTTTTACCCTGCTCGAGGCGGCAAGAAACGTGGAACTCCACAAAATACTCCAGATGAATACCGATGCGGTGCTCGAATCGGCATTTGCCGGATACTGCTCTCCGTTGTGGGAGAAATACCGCTTAATTGGGCTTTGCGCGGAAGATACTTTGGGCAATTTTTCGCTCAATCGGCAGGAGGCAGGGCTTCGGAATCTGACGGCGGCGAGCCTCGGGAGCAAAACGGGGCAGTATCTTCCGGCGGGCAGCAGTCTGCTTACGGCGGAGATGACGGACGCGGAATTTACTTCGTATCTGTTGATGACGGATCAGCGGGGCGGGGTCTTTGAGGCGGCGGTAACCTCTTATATGAAGAACAACCTCACCTATGAGACTGTGCAGTCGCTGTATAGCAGCTATGAGTCTGCGCGGGAGATCCGAAAGGGCTATGGAGACGGGGACGCATCGATCGGGGATGCGCTCGATGCGCTGGAGGAAATTCAAACATCTGACCGCGAGAAAGTGAGTTCCGGTATGGAGGAGTCCGCGCAGGCGCAGCGGATGCCCGTGATGCTGGGCAGCGCGCAGGAGGAAAACCTGCTGACTACCGTGATGGCGGCAAAGAAACGAGGAATACTCTCGCTGGTGCTGCCTAAAAATGCAGCGCTCTCCGACGCGGAGATGGATTTAGCGAGCGCGGTCTCCGGGCGCAGGCTGGAGCAGGGGATCGGAGGGCGGAGCCTGACGGGGGACTGGTATGGTCAGGTGCTCATGAACCGTTATCTCCTGCACTATCTGACAGATTTTACGGACGAGGCAGGGGATCGCGGGCTTTGCTATGAACTGGAATACCTGATTGGCGGGAAAGGTTCGGATCTTGCGAACCTGAAGATTGCGGTTGGGGAGCTTCTGGCTATCCGGGAGGCGATGAATCTCGGAAGCATCATGCTCATGCCTGAAAAGCAGGCAGCGGCGCTTGCGCTTGCGACGCTTCTGGCGGGGGTGACGGTGAACCCACTGATTATTGAGGCGGTCAAATACGGAATTCTGGCGGCGTGGGCGTTTGCGGAGAGCATTTTGGATCTGCGCGCCCTGCTTGCCGGGGACAGGATATCAATGATGAAAAGTGAGGTGGAGTGGACCTCGGATCTCGATGGGATTCCAGAGCTTTTGTCCGGCTTCGCCAAGGCGAAAAGCAGCCCCGGCGGAAAGGCTTACCGGGATTATCTGGGGCTGCTCCTCTTTTTTCACAGCACAAAGACTTTGGCAATGAGGGCGATGGATGTGCAGGAGGCCACGATCCGGCGCGTAGCCGGATATGAGAAATTTCGGATGGACTGCGTGATTTGTGAGGCAAAAGTCTGCGGTACATACGCTTATGCGCCGGT
>CAZNQZ010000300.1:0-3008 GCA_964575245.1 uncultured Lachnobacterium sp.
GTCTCCTGCAGCCTTCTTGATTCCGCGGTCGATCGTGTCGTTTGGCATATTGTTCGCTTTCGCTTTTGCTATCACCTGCGCAAGCTTAAAATTGTTTGCGGGGTCCGGGCCGCCCTCCTTGACCGCCACCGCGATCTCGCGGCCGATCATGGTAAAGACCTTGCCCTTGGCCGCATCGTTCTTTTCTTTCTTATGTTTGATATTCGCAAACTTGGAATGTCCTGACATACGAATTTCCCTCTTTTCTGATAACCGTATTTTCCAAATACTATGATACACGAACTGTCCAAATCGCGCAAGCGCAAAATCACACTTATTCTGCCGCTGCCTCCGTGTTCTTTACCTGCACCTCGCGTATCATCTTGTCCTCTACCCGTCTGATTACAAAATCATATCCGTGCGCTTGAATTGTAGCAGTCTCGCCGTCCGCCGGGACCTTTCCCAAAAGAAAAATCAGCCAGCCGTTTAACGTGTCGAACTCCTCCTCCCCTTCCGGGATCTTTAACACCTCGGCGACCTCCGCCATGTCGGCAAAGCCATCCATGGCATAGCTGCCGTCCGGATTGCGCCGGATCAGGTGCTCCTCCTCGTCATGCTCGTCCTCAATATTTCCAACGATCTCCTCCAGAATGTCTTCCATCGCCACAAGCCCGGCGGTCTGGCCGTACTCATCCACCACAATCACCATGTGGCTCTTATCCATCTGCATCTTTGTAAAAAGTGCGTTAATTTTCAGTGTCTCCGGAACAAATTCCGCCTCCCGGATCAGGTTGGGAATATCCTTGATTGATGTCCGGAACACCTCATTGCTCTGCGCATACACCAGCGCATCTTTAATATGTAGGACACCGATCACATTGTCGATGTCATCCAGGTACACCGGGTAACGCGATTTACTGTTCTCGTTGATGCAGGCAACCGCATCGTTGTAAGACATCTCGCCGTCCAGCGCAATCACGTTCTTCCGGTGTGTCATAATATCCTTGGCTTCCTTATCCCCAAACTCAAAGATATTGTGAATCATTGCGGCCTCCGAGGCCAAAAGCACGCCCTGCTCATGCCCCTCGTTGACCATGGAGATAATTTCCTCCTCCGTCACATCCTCGTGAAACGGAAGAGATCCCTTAACAAATCCTCTCAGCTTTCCCAAAAAATTCGTCCGTTTCGGACTGTCGCCTTCGTCCATAAAATCCTCTCATTCCTTTTTGTTAAATGTTCCTTTCCAGATCATACCATGGAGAACCCTTTCCGTCAAGCTATGTATACAGCTCCAGACTGATCTCCAGTGCCCGGTCAATTTTGTCAAGGATCTGGCTGTCCAGATGACAGACCTTATCCTTCAGACGTTTCTTGTCAATGGTTCTGAGTTGTTCCAGAAGAACCACGGAATCCTTTGCCAGATCGTACTTATCGCACCCCAGCTCGACATGCGTCGGAAGCTTAGCCTTGTGCATCTGCGATGTGATGGCTGCGCAGATCACTGTCGGGCTGTGCCGGTTGCCCACGTTGTTCTGTATGATGAGCACCGGGCGCACTCCGCCCTGCTCTGACCCCACCACCGGTCTCAAATCTGCATAGTATACGTCTCCTCTTTGAATTACCATACAATCACTCCATAAATTTTTTATACCGGTAGTATTGCCAAATTTATCGAGCAGTATACAAGCTTTCAGAAAAATTCAGATTGTGATCACTTATAAACTCGCGGAACCCGCGGCGTGATGAGGCAGGCGAACTCATAGTTAAACCTGCCGGACAACCTTCCAAGCTCCTCCATCGTGATCTCCTGCGCACCGTCCGCCCCCAGAAGCGTCACCGGATCTCCCTCCCGCACGTCCGGGATATCCGTCACATCCGCCATGAACTGATCCATGCACACCCGCCCGCGGATGGGCGCTCTTTTTCCGTGGATCAGCACATAGCCCTTGTTGGAGAGTCCCCTCGCGTAGCCGTCCCCGTAGCCCACCGGAATCGTCGCGAGCCTTCTCGGCGTATCCGCCGTGTAGATTCCGCCGTAGCTGACGCTCTGCCCCGGCTCCAGCGTTTTTAAAAAAGAAACATGACTCCTCATGGACATCACGGGTTTTATTTCCATAATATCGCGTCGCACCTCCTCCGAAGGCCACAGGCCGTATAGCGTAATCCCCGCGCGCACCATGTCCATGCCTGCCTCCGGCAGCTCCACAATCCCCGCACTGTTGGAGCAGTGCCTGACCGGGACCTGTATCCCCCGCTCCTCAAGCTGCCCGATCACGCTGCGAAAGAGCGCAAGCTGGGCAAGTGCCGGTCCCTTATCCTCCTCATCCGCCCGGGCAAAATGAGTAAAGATACCTTCTATACTTATATTCGGCAGGGACGCAATCTGTGCTATCTCATCCACACTTTTTTCATTGGCGGCAAAGCCGATCCGGCTCATGCCGGTATCAATCTTCACATGGATTCTGCATACCTTCCCCAGCCGGGCCGCCACGGCGGACAGCTCACGGGCCGCCTGCGTGCTGCAGACGGCCGGCCTGATCTCCTCCCCAACAATGAGCGGATACTGCTCCGGAAAGCTGATTCCCAGAATCAGGATCGGCTTTTTCCTGCCATCCTCCCGCAGCGACCGCGCCTCCTCTGCGGTCGCCACAGCAAACCCCCAGAGATAGGGAAGCTCCTCCACAGCCCTCGCAATCTCAAGCGCCCCGTGTCCGTAAGCGTCTGTCTTGACCACCGCCGCGATTTTCACACCCGGCGCGGTATGTCTGTGCATTGACTCTAAATTGAAGCGCACTGCCGCCAGATCAATTTCGGCGTACACGCGATATGGTTCCATAAAAACACTCCCTTCGGTTTTACACAGTGCTTATTTTACCTTATTCGATTGCGTCGGTCAATAAAAATAGTAGAATAGTAAAAAATTGCGAAAAAATAAGAGCCACCCAAAACAAAAAAGGACTGGCAAACCAATCCTTTATACGGTACATATCACTTAGGAACTATCACGAAATAACTTAAACATAATGCGC
>CAZNQZ010000301.1:0-2987 GCA_964575245.1 uncultured Lachnobacterium sp.
CGTAAAGGAGATGGGGAACGGATATGAGATTGCGATGGATCTTCCGGGATTTCGCAAGGAGGACGTGCAGGCTGAGCTGAAGGACGGTTATCTGACGGTTCATGCGACCACCAATACCTCCAATGACACGCAGGACAATGACGGGAAATATATCCGCAGAGAGCGCTACAGCGGTTCCTGCAGCAGAAGCTTCTATGTGGGCAGCCAGATTACCCAGGAGGATATCAAGGCAAAATTCGAGAATGGCGTGCTGAAGATTGACGTGCCGAAGAAGGAGGCAAAGCCTGTCATTGAGGATAAGAAGTATATTGCGATAGAAGGATAATGGTAAGAAAGCGTAACGTGTGTCATGAAGGTGCCAGACAGTTAAAGATAATCGGATGAATCAGAGTCGGGGTTTCTCACGGAAAATGAGGAACCTCGATTTTTTTATTGACTTTTTTGAATCGAAGTGATATCATAATGATATCAAAATTAATTGAGCGATACAAGAGGAGGGAAGTATTATGACAGAAAAAATTTATGTGACGAAGAAACATGGAATGCGGGCCCTGATTTTGACGATTCTGGGGCAATTGCTGTCCGTGGCGGCGTTTGTCCTCGGCATCGTCGGGGAGGCGAAGGACATTGCGGGAGCAGGTGTCCTGATTGCTGTCGGGGGTATCGCGTTTCTGCTGCTGTTTATCCTGTATGGCGGGCTGAAGGTATTGAAACCCCAGGAGGCGCTGGTACTGACCTTGTTCGGAAACTATAAGGGCACCATAAGGGAGGAGGGCTTTTACTTTGTGAATCCGTTCTGCACCGCGGTGAATCCGGCGGCGGCGACCAAGCTGGCACAGAGCGGCGACGTCCAGAGGATTGCGAACTCCGGTCCTGTGGTTTCTGTCTCCGCAGAGGGCAACATGGCATCTGCGCAGCTCTCCGCCAGCAAGAAGATTTCTCTGAAAGCCATGACATTGAACAACGGCAGACAGAAAATCAACGATTGTCTGGGCAATCCGGTGGAGATCGGGATCGCGGTGATCTGGCGGGTGACGGACACGGCGAAGGCCGTGTTCAATGTAGACAATTACAAGGAATATTTATCCCTGCAGTGTGATTCGGCGCTGCGCAATATCGTGCGCATTTACCCCTATGATGTAGCGCCCAACGTGGATACGACCGGCGATGGGGTGGCGGACGAGGGAAGCCTGCGCGGGTCTGCGGAGGTCGTCGCGGAGCGCATCAAGGCAGAGATTCAGAGCAAGGTAAAGGATGCGGGGCTTTCCATCATCGAGGCAAGGATCACCTATCTCGCCTACGCGCCGGAGATCGCGTCGGTCATGCTGCAGCGCCAGCAGGCATCGGCGATTATCGATGCGAGAAAGATGATTGTGGACGGCGCCGTTGGCATGGTGGAGATGGCGCTGGAGCGTCTGAACGAAAGGCAGCTGGTAAATCTCGACGAGGAGCGCAAGGCAGCCATGGTGTCCAACCTGCTGGTGGTGCTGTGCGGAAATCACGATGCCCAGCCGGTTGTCAATTCAGGGAGCCTGTACTAGTGGCCGACAAGAAGCAGATCCCGCTCCGCTTGTCGGAAAAACTATACGCAGAGCTTGCAGCGTGGGCGGAGGATGATTTTCGCTCGATCAATGGGCAGATTGAGTATCTTCTGACCGAGTGCGTGAGACAGAGGAAAAAGAAACATGAGGCCTCCTCTGCGCAGGAGCTTGATTAATCTCTCGTAAAAGTTTATAATCCTTTTGTGTGCGGCTGGAAGTGCCGGCGCGGAAGATGAGGGATGAGATGAAGCTGATTGTTCACTACATGAAGAAATATAGTAAGCTGATTATGTTGGGCGTGGCGCTCAAGCTGACCGGTACGGTGACGGAGCTGCTGCTGCCCTACATACTGGAACATCTGATCGACAGGGTTGTGCCCATGGGGCAGGTCGGTCAGATTTTTCTTTGGGGAGGGCTGATGATTGTGACAGCAGTGCTTGGCTGGCAGTTAAACATCCGCGCCAACCGCCGTGCGGTGGACAATGCCCACAATGTCTCCTACGACTTGCGGAGGGATTTGTTCAACAAAACCGCAAATCTGAGCGGATCGCAGTTTGACGCCTTCGGCCTTCCCAGCTTAACCAGCCGCATGACCAGCGACAGCTACAATGTGCAGTCCTGCGCCATGAGCTTACAGACATTGACCATCCGCGCGCCGATTCTGCTGATTGGCGGGATTGTGGTGACGATGACGATGGATGTGGTGCTGAGCCTGATTCTGTGCGCTATGCTGCCGATTCTGATGCTCGTGGTGTTCGCCGTGTCCCGCAAGGGAATACCCATGTACCAGAGGGTGCAGGAGCGCCTGGATGATATCGTGCGCATCATGCGCGAAAATATCAGCGGCATCCGCGTCATCAAGGCTTTGTCCAAGAGCGATTATGAAATGCGCCGTTTTCATCAGGCAAATGAGGTTATGACCAAAACCGATATCAGTACCAGTACTTTTATGGCAGTGCCGGGGCCGTTTATGCAGCTTTGCCTGAACACCGGGCTCTCGCTTGTCGTGCTGGTCGGAGCCATGCGCGTGAACAGCGGGCGGATGGAACCGGGAGTGATCCTTGCCTTTCTGACCTATTTCAACATGGTGATGCAGGGCGTCATGGCGTTAAACCGGGTGTTCATGAATATCAGCAAGGCAGCAGCCTCCGCGGACCGCATTGCGCTGGTGCTGGCAGCAGAAGAGGATCAGCGGATTCTCTCCAAAGAAGAGGCGGCGAAGCCCTCCGGAGACAGCGATGCCTTTATTGAGTTTTCCCATGTGAATTTCAGCTATCACGCGGCCCTGTCCCAGGAAAGCGGCGGCGAGTTTGGCGGCGGCGGGCAGGAGCAGTGCCTGAGCGATATCAGCTTTCGCATTCGCAGGGGGGAATCCCTTGGGATTATCGGCCCCACCGGATGCGGTAAGACAACGGTTGTCAATCTTTTGATGCGCTTTTATGATGT
>CAZNQZ010000302.1:0-2975 GCA_964575245.1 uncultured Lachnobacterium sp.
CCGCAGCCTGGACCTTTGGCCTCTGGCTGTCCACCTCCTTCACGACCAATTACGACGAAGCGACGGTCATGAGCTTTATCGACGGGATGCTGGAGCGCGGGATTGCTCTCAGAACCTTTCATTTTGACTGTTTCTGGATGAAGGCGTTCCACTGGACGGATTTTCTCTGGGATGCGGACGTGTTTCCGGACCCGAAGGGGATGCTCGCACGCATACGTGCGAAGGGGCTTGCAATCTGCGTCTGGATCAATCCCTACATCGGGCAGGAGTCTGCACTGTTCGCCGAGGGGATGGAGCAGGGCTATTTTATCAGGCGGAAAAACGGCGATGTCTGGCAGTGGGATATGTGGCAGCCGGGCATGGCGCTGGTTGACTTTACAAACCCCAGTGCCCGCAGATGGTATCAGGAGAAGCTGGGGACGCTGGTGGATATGGGCGTGGACTGCTTTAAGACGGATTTCGGCGAGCGGATTCCCACGAACTGCGTTTATTTCGACGGCTCGGACCCGGAAAAAATGCACAATTTTTACACCTATCTGTATAATCAGACCGTCTATGAGCTGCTGGAGGAAAAGCGCGGCGAGGGCGAGGCGGTGCTGTTTGCGCGATCGGCCACGGTGGGCGGACAGAAATTCCCGGTTCACTGGGGCGGGGACTGCAATTCCAACTATCCGTCCATGGAGGAGAGCCTGCGGGGCGGCCTCTCCCTCATGATGTCCGGCTTCGGGTTCTGGGCCCATGACATCGGCGGCTTTGAGCAGACCTCCACCGCGGACGTCTACAAGCGCTGGGTGGCCTTCGGCCTGCTCTCCTCCCACAGCCGTCTGCACGGCAGCAGCTCCTACCGCGTGCCCTGGCTCTACGACGAGGAGGCGGTGGAGGTTGTGCGTTTCTTCACCCGCCTGAAGGCGTCGCTGATGCCCTATCTCTATCGGACTGCCGTGGAGACCTCGCGCACCGGCATCCCGACCATGCGGAGCATGGCGCTGGAGTTTGAGGGCGACCGGAACTGCTCCTATCTGGACAAGCAGTATATGCTGGGGCCTGCCCTGCTGGTCGCCCCGGTTTTCAACGACAGGCATCTCGGGATTTTTTATCTGCCCGCGGGGGTCTGGACGGACTTCTTTACCGGGGAGGAGCTTTCCGGCGGCGTGTGGGTGGAGCGGACTTACGACTATCTGCATCTGCCGCTTATGGTGCGCCAGAACAGCATCGTCGCGCTGGGCGCGGTGGACGGGAGGCCGGATTACGACTATGCGGACGGCGCACAGCTCCGTGTCTATGCGCTGCAGGACGGAGCGTGTGCGGAGTGCGAGGTCTGTGACATGCAGCGCAGTGTGGAGCTCACCGTCCACGCTAAGCGCCACGGCGATGAAATCCGCATCCGAACCAGGGCCTTTAACCCCTTTACCATCCGTCTGGTGAATCTTCATGCCGCATCCGCGGAGGGGGCGCTGCTCACGGCTGACGGGCGCGATTCGCTGCTGCGGGGCTGCGGGGCAGAGGTTGTGGTGCGGCTGTGAGGGAGCAGCCCACAAAAGAACAACAGGATCTTATCAACCGCGACAAAGGCGCATGGAACAGTAATTCTGAGCCATGCGTTTTTTTGATCGCTGGAATATAATAACCTCTTAGCGCGCAAAATCCACCTCTTGCCCTCAGGGGGTTTACAAACCGGATAATCTTCTCTATACTTGGGATTTATAAGGAGCGCGGATATGAAGATTGTGATTGAGATTGAGGAGGCGCTGACCGAGGACGAGGTGGTCATCCGATGTGCCAGACTCACGGAGGAGATTCGGGCAGTGCAGAGAGCCATCAGCGACGCGGCGGCGGCCAATCAGGGGCTGGAGCTGTATCAGGGCAGCACGGAATACTTTATTCCCCTGACGGAAATTCTTTTCTTTGAGACAGAGGAGAGCCGGGTCATGGCCCACACGAGGGAGGCGATTTACGAGACCCGCTATAAGCTGTACGAGCTGGAGGAATTTCTTCCGGGGTCATTCCTGCGCGTATCCAAATCCGCGATCCTGAACACGCGCTGCATCTATTCCATCACCCGCAATCTGGCGGCGTCGAGCGTGGCGAGCTTTGAAAACTGCCCCAAGCAGGTGTATGTATCGCGGAGTTACTATAAGGTTCTGATAGAGAAATTAAAAGAAAAGAGGTTGCGGAAATGAAGTCAATGTGGAAAATTTTTTGGGGAATTTTTTTGTTGTTCGGGGCTGTTTACCTGATTGTGAGCCGGATCTTTGAACTGCCGGAGATCAGTATGTTTACAGTAATTATGACGATCTTCCTGGTCAGTATTGTCATTCAGGGAATCCGCAGGCTCAATTTCTTTTTTATTCTGTTCGGTCTTGCACTGATCGCCTGTCAGTACGATAAGTTTCTGGGAATTGAGCCGCTGACTCCCTGGACACTGCTGGGGGCGGCGTTTCTTGGCTCCATCGGCCTGTCGCTCTTATTTAAAAACGCAAAGCGGGAGTGGAGGAGAAAGTGCAGGGGCCATAAGGGTGTCTCGGGGTGGTCCTGCTTCTCCGGCGGGGAGGGCGTCTCGCAGGAGACCTCTTTCTCGGACACGCTGCGGTTTGAAAATACGTTTTCCACTGCCAGCAAATACGTCAATTCGGACAATTTCTGCAAAGCCAGTGTGGAAAACAATTTCGGAACCATGACGGTCTATTTTGACAATGCCATCATCCAGAATCCCACCGCCCTTCTCGAGGTCGAGAATCATTTCGGGACGACCCACCTGTATATCCCCAGGGCGTGGAAGATCGAGCTTCAGGCGGAGAAGGCCTTCGGCAGCGTCATTGAGCAGGGCAGATGGGAGGGCAGCAGCGCGCACACGCTGTGCATCCGCGTGGAGTCCAATTTCGGAACGACATTTATTTACTATGTGTGATATTCATTCTTCGTGATTTTCCTGCGGGACGTGCTTGACGCGGGCGCGAATGTGATCGTGGCAGGCT
>CAZNQZ010000303.1:0-2973 GCA_964575245.1 uncultured Lachnobacterium sp.
AAATAATTGTTCGTTGGGCCGAATAGAGTCGATCAGGAGAGAGAGAACGGCCTTTTCGATGTCGCTGTGAATATAGGAAAACTTTTCATCACAATAGTAAAATGAATTAAGGCCCTGTGTAAGAGCTGAAACAACTCTGGCAATTTCCACACCGGCTTTGGTTCCGCTGGAGAGAAGATCGGTGTCGAAGGGCGAACCGCTTTGAAGGATAATTGCCCGGTCTCGCAGGCGTATGACGAAGGCGTCCTCTACATCCCTTGACTTTTCAACCTTTTGGATGGAAGGGTCCAGGGCTTTCAGGATGTTTTCCAGCACGCAGGAAAATTTCTTATCCTGTGAGTCAAAGAAAAGAGTGCGGTTGATATCTCTCGGGTATTCAAACAGCCAGAATAGGGACTCCATTTTTTCCAGCTCCTGCAGATAGTTCCCGAATGAAGTATACGGGGAGGCCTCCAAACGTTTGATACAGGATTCGTAGCTGTCCTTGAGCCAAATATTCTCGCTGCGAATTTCCAAATTGACATCGTCGGTATCGTAATTTCCTTCCAGCTTCGGCGAGATGCTGCAGGCAATACGATAGAGGATATCGCTCTCACATATCATATCTATAGCAAAAGAAGCCGTTTGTGATCGATCGTTGATCGATTTGGTAATGAATGTAAAATTTTTTTTAGCTATAAAGTTGAAGATATTCCTGAGAATATACCCGAAGGTGGTTTTGCCCGATGCGTTGGCTCCCATAATGATGTTTACCTTTTTGTAACGAAAATTAGGATGGCCTTCCAGATGCTCCTCCCGAATATAGGAATCAACAATTTTTTTGGGGTAGGTCAGGTTCATTTCAAAGTTTTTAAAAGCATAAAAGTTGTCTAACCTAACATTCAATATAATCATTTTGCCTCTCCTGATAGATATATTTTCGGATATCACGAAGTAATCGTCCTCCTCATATTAGCATAAATCTGTGTGGAATACAAGCAATTTTCTATTAAGTATGCCCACTTGTGGAAAATTTTTTCTTTTGGCGATGCGTCAGGGATTTTGGAACTGGGGAATAAAAAATAAAAAATTGGAAAACATTCCTATAGAAGGTGCGGTATGAGCGTATCAGGCGATTATCAATAGCGGGACAGGGGCGACCATAGGAATGAAACTTCTAAAAAAAGAGAATGTGCAGATTTTTGAGAAAGCGGACGACTGGAGGGATGCTGTCAGGATGTCCGTGCTGCCGCTGGAGCGGGGCGGCTATGTGGAAAGCCGCTACAAGGATGGGATTATTGAAAATGTTGAAAAAATGGGCCCTTATATCGTGATCGCGGACCAGATTGCATTGCCCCATGCGAGGCCGGAACAGGGGGCGATAGAAACGCAGATCAGCATTACCTTATTCCGGCAGGAGGTTGCGTTTGAGGGGAGGAACGCTGTGGCCAGACTGTTTGTGACTCTGGCGGCGAAAGATAACAGCGGACACCTGGACGCGCTCTCGCAAATATCGGAATTGCTGTCGGATGAGGATGCCGTCGCAAGGATACTGGAGTCTCCGGACGAGCAGACACTCTATCAATATTTTGAAACCATCTAAAATTTATATAAGGAAGGAACGAAGCTTATGAATAGTGTGTTACAGTTTATACAACAGGTGCTTTCCACTCCGGCAATCTTTGTCGGGTTGATTGCCCTGTTAGGATTAATTCTTCAGCGTCAGAATGTGCAGACCTGTGTGAAGGGGACCATTAAGACGATCCTTGGCTTTATTGTGCTGAATGCCGGAGCGGATGTCGTTCAGGCTTCGATTATCCCGTTTGGAGATTTGTTTCAGTCAGCGTTTCATGTAGACGGTGTCGTGCCCAATAACGAGGCGATCGCTTCACTGGCGCTCAATGATTATGCCGTGCAGACGGCCTCGATCTTTGCGCTGGGAATGTGTGCCAATATCTTTCTCGCCAGATTTTCAAGGTTGAAATACATTTTTTTGACCGGACACCATGCGCTCTATATGTCATGCCTGATCTCCATTCTTATGACGATCAGCGGGCTTACGGGGGCGAAGCTGATTATAGCGGGAGCGCTTCTGCTCGGGCTCGTCATGACAATCTTTCCGGCTCTTATGCAGCCGACGATTGAGGCGGTTACGGGGGACGATTCCCTGGCTCTCGGGCATTTTGGGAGCACCTGTTACTGGCTCAGCGCTCAGATTGGTAAGCTGTTCGGGAAAAAGGAGGATACCACCACAACGGAGGATATTAAATTCCCGACCATGCTGTCCTTTTTAAGGGAAAATACAATTTCGATAGCCCTGGCGATGTTCCTGTGCTATATCATTGTCGCGGGAGTTGCAGTTTTCTCCTCTCCGCAGGAAGCGGCGGCAATTATCGGCGAGGAGAACTGGGTCATATATGCCATCATACAATCCATTACGTTTTCAGCGGGTATTTATATTGTGCTGTCAGGCGTGCGCATGCTGATCAATGAAATTGTTCCGGCGTTCAAAGGGATTTCCGAAAAGCTCGTGCCGAATGCAAAGCCGGCGCTTGACTGCCCGATCGTATTTCCCTATGCTCCGAACGGAGTCCTGATCGGCTTCTTCTGTTCCTTCATAGGAGGAATCGTCGCATTGGGAATCCTTGCGCTGATGGGAAATATGGGTCTGGCGGTGGCCATCGTACTGCCGGGAGCAGTGCTTCACTTCTTCTGTGGGGCGACGGCGGGTGTCTGCGGCAATGCCACGGGCGGCTTAAAGGGATGTATCGCGGGTTCCTTTATCCACGGCGTCGTTGCAACCTTCCTGATTGCCGGGATGTATCCGGTATTGAATTCGATCGGATTTGCAAATACCGCGTATTCTGACACGGACTTTACCATTGTGGGCATTGTGTTCGGCAATTTGACAAAGCTTGTAAATGAGAATGTGATGTTGGGAATTATCATTGTACTGTTTTTGATACCGATCATTATTAACGTTATATACAGCCT
>CAZNQZ010000304.1:0-2959 GCA_964575245.1 uncultured Lachnobacterium sp.
GTCTGGACTATCTTCCCTTCTGGGTGTCGGCAGGCCTTGTCTTCGAACGGCTACTTTGTTGGCAAGGCGCAAAAAAAACAGCTCAATGAGCTGCTTTTTTTGTTTGCTTGCGCGTGTTGTCGAGATTGGAATATTTCTCCTCGCAGTACTTGCAGCGGTATATCTCCCTGTTTTCGTCAGTCAGAAAGAAAATCTGGTCCAGCCCCTGCTCGATCGACGTGACGCATCTGGGATTTTTGCACCGGATCACATTCTTCACCTGCTTAGGCAGCGTGAGGATCTTTTTTTCCACGATTTTGTCTCCCTTGATGACATTGACCGTAATATTGTGATCGATAAAACCCAGAATGTCCAGGTCGAGTGCCTCGATCGGACACTCCACCTTGATGATATCCTTCTTACCCATCTTGTTGCTTCTGGCGTTCATAATAATTGCCACCGCGCAGTCCAGATCATCCAGCTTCAGGTCATGATAAATTTTCATACTCATTCCCGCCTGAATGTGGTCGAGCACAAAGCCCTCATGTATCCCGCTGATATTTAGCATGCCGCACCTCCCGTCAACCCAAGCAGTGTCAGTATCAACGCCATGCGGACATATACACCGTACTGTGCCTGCTTAAAATACACCGCCCTTGGGTCATCATCCACTTCCACGGAAATCTCGTTCACCCGGGGCAGCGGATGCAGCACCAGCATGTCCGACCGCGCCAGCTCCAGCTTTGCCCTGGTCAGAATATAGAAATCCTTCAGCCTGATATAATCCTCCTCATTGAAAAAGCGCTCCTTCTGCACCCGCGTCATGTACAGCACGTCCAGCGCGCCGATCGCGTCCTCCAGGCGCTCCACCTCCTCAAACTCGATGCGGTTCGCCCTCAGGACATCCTCACGGATGTAGTCCGGTATCCTAAGCTCCTCCGGAGAGATCAGGACAAACCGCACATTCTCATAGCGGATCAGGGCATCAATCAACGAATGCACCGTGCGTCCGAACTTTAAATCCCCGCACAGGCCGATGGTCAGATTCCCCAGCCGCCCCTTTAATGAGCGGATCGTCAGGAGGTCTGTGAGCGTCTGCGTAGGGTGCTGATGCCCGCCGTCCCCGGCGTTGATCACGGGAATCCCCGACCGCTGGGACGCCACGAGTGCAGCGCCCTCCTTCGGATGGCGGATCGCGCAGATGTCCGCGTAGCAGGAAATCACCCTTATGGTATCAGAGATACTCTCTCCCTTCGCCGCAGAGGAGGAGTCGGCGCTGGCAAAGCCTAAAACGGAGCCTCCCAGATTCAGCATTGCCGCCTCAAAGCTCAGCCTGGTCCGCGTGCTCGGCTCATAAAAACAGGTGGCCAGCTTTTTCCCCTCGCATGCTTTCGCGTACTTCGCAGGGTGCTCCTCGATATCATTTGCGAGATCTAAGAGCACATCCAGCTCCTCAACCGTAAAATCCAACGGATTCATCAGATGTCTCATATCTTTCCTCCCAGCTTATATCCATTTTCATCATCATATACCACGCTATCCCCGAATTCAAGATAAAATGCTTTGCAATTTGGAATTTTTTTAGTACAATGATATCAAGGTCAAACGCGAAAGGGAGAAAACATATGGATGAGAGAGAAATTCTAAAGGAAAACGCGGACAGCGAAGATACCGTTATGTTCAGGGAGCGCAAGCGCCTCCTGTTTTTCGGCCTTCCGTGGACGTTCACAAAATACACCGTCACACCGAGCCTGCTGACCGTCAACCGCGGTTTCCTTCACACGGTTGAGGACGACTGTTACATGTACAAAATTCAGGATGTCAAGCTGGAAACCTCTCTGATGGAGCGGATATTCGGGATCGCAACGGTTCACTGCTACACTGGCGATGTGACGGACCACGAACTTCTGCTCACACACATCAGGCACGCCAGAGAGATCAAGAACTATCTGCTGACGGCGTCCGAGGCGGCACGCCTGAAACGCCGCACGCTGAGCACCATGGACATCAGCGCCCATCGGGGAGAGATCGACCCTGACGACATCCTGTGACCTGCGCAATCAAGTAGGAGAGATTTTCTCTCCTACTCGATTATTTCAGTGAGTTGTATATAACTTATCGCAGGTGCGCAATCCATCTATATGCTCAAATAAATCTGGCTTAATGGGCGCGCCCAGCGGGTCTAATATGAAATCAATTCCCTCGCGGCGGGCTAATTTGGCGGCGGAAACGAAATCACTGTCCCCGGAAATGAGAATAATTTGATCTACCTGATGTTTATATGCCATTGAAGCAATGTCAAGTCCAATTTTCATATCGACACCCTTTTGCTCTATTTCAATACAAAAATCTCCCTCAGTCAAATCTGAAAAGATGAGGCTGCCATTACAGAGTTTTTTCACAATATTGGGACGTATAGTGTAATGCGCCTGTTCCTCGGCAAGCTTTCCCAAGCGTATAGCGAATTTGCGTTTCTTCTTTAGCTCATCCAGGAACTGATTCATCCATATAAACAAATCTGTTTTTGACAGATCGACTTGTTTTTGCTGAAATGGGTGAAATAACCGTTTTGATGCAGGGGGACAATCATAATAAAAAATTCGATACAGGTCATTGTGTTCGCCATGGGAATTTAAATGCCTTTTACAGTAATTCGCTAGTTCAATCGCCCTATCTTGTGCGCTGACATCACCAAATACCTTCTGTGCCCGTCTCCTGTAAAATCCACCTGAAGCAGTATTAACGCATAACCTTTGTCACACCACTATATTATATACAAAAGGCTGGTTTGTCAATCGTTTTTGCTAAAAAAGTTGACAAAATTGTGGATAGCATGTACATAACCACAATATATTGTGTTTCTCATTAGCGTTTACCAAGACAACCTCTTTATAAGCATCAAAAGAAAGCCGTTCTAATCGGGCTATGCCGTTCTCATCGATACTCATGTCAAGCTTTGCACCAGTCGGCAAATACGCCT
>CAZNQZ010000305.1:0-2953 GCA_964575245.1 uncultured Lachnobacterium sp.
ATCATATTGTCAAAGCATAACACAATGTATAGCAAGATATAAAGTTATATAAGTCGAGAAAAGTGAGGAAACTGTTATGAAGAAAATGAATAGGCGTTGCTAAAGGGCTGAACAATGTAACCGTGTAATCAAATGTGTGCTCCATGGAATACCTGACAGCGGAAAGGGCGAAACGTAAATGAGCAGATACCGCATAACCCAGGGCGAATCCATGGGAACGGAAAGGAGAGAACACACAAGGCAATGTCAGAACTGTTGGAAAAGATACTGTCCAATGACAATATGAACATCGCCTACAAAAGAGTCTGTGCCAACAAAGGGGCAGGCGGTGTGGATATCGTTATCGTACTTAGGCAGCACCTATGTATATCCTATCACAGTGACAGGATTTTGCAAGATGTGACAGAAAATAAAACTCCATTTAAAAAGGGTCCACTCCCTTTAAAAAAATCTTAATCTGGCTGCATTTCAAAAACCTGTGGCGGAAATGCTCCGGGTTTTCTCTTTGTGTGCCGACATATCGTGCCTCCACTGTACAGGCACCCATCCGATTACTCCATTCTTCCAAAATCACTCTTGTCAATTTTGGCATTACATATTATAATGACCATGCGCCCAAAACGGGTAAGCGGTTCGTCTCTTGCCGTATGATTACATACGAGAACTTCCAAAATCAACGGAGGTGATTTAATGGAAAATACACGAGAGGATATATCTTTGAGATGTTGGAAACGATTCTCAAGATTGCTGGAATGATTGTGTCTGCGATAGGCACTATTGTCAAAGCAATCGACTTAGCAGATAGATTAAGACATCAAAAAAGCAACCGCCCGACCAAGGAATAGGTTGCTCTTTTGAGCTGTAACTATAAACCGAGGTGAACCGTTTGCTTTACGGGCGCATCTCTTATGTATCTATTATAGTGTATATGAATCAGAATTTCAAGAAGAATTTTTAATTGTATGCAGAGTGCTAAAGGGGTCTTCTTACACGGAAGCCCTCTTTTTCTCGCGTATTCGCTAAATTTCCATCTTGCGGGAGCTGGAAAGACGTGGTAAACTATTATCGAAAATTTATATAGGAATGGGGGTACAATAATGAGTGACGCAAAACAGACGATTGCCTCTGGCAGAGCGGTGCTCGGCATCGAGTTCGGCTCCACGCGGATCAAGGCTGTTCTGATCGACGAGAGCCATGCGCCGATTGCCTCCGGGGCCCATGACTGGGAGAACCGGCTGGAGGACGGGATCTGGACATACAGTCTGGAGGATATCTGGTCCGGTCTGCAGGACTGCTACCACAAAATGGCGGAGGACGTCCAGGCGAGGTACGGTGTGTCTGTGACCAGGCTCGCGGCGATCGGATTTTCCGGGATGATGCACGGATATATGGCGTTTGACGAGGCGGGAGAGCTGCTGGTGCCGTTTCGGACATGGCGCAACACCATCACCGGGGAGGCGGCGGCGGAGCTTTCCAGTGTGTTGAACTTCAATATTCCGCAGCGCTGGAGCATTGCGCACCTGTATCAGGCGGTTTTAAATGAGGAGCCGCATGTCGGCAATGTCCGCTTTCTCACCACGCTGGCGGGCTATATTCACTGGAAGCTGACCGGGGAGAAGGTGATCGGGGTCGGGGAGGCCTCCGGCATGTTCCCGATTGACTCCGCGGCACGGGATTTTGACGCGAAGATGCTAAAGACCTTTGAGGCGCTCCCGAAGGTGCAGAAATATCCGTGGAAGCTCTCCGAAATATTGCCGAAGGTGCTGGTGGCGGGAGAGTCTGCAGGCGCGTTGACCGCAGAGGGTGCGAAGCTCTTAGATCCGAGTGGTACGCTTGAGGAGGGAATACCGATGGCGCCTCCGGAGGGAGATGCCGGCACAGGCATGGCGGCGACAAATTCTGTGGCGGTTCGTACCGGAAATGTGTCTGCGGGAACCTCTGTGTTTGCCATGGTAGTTCTGGAGGAGCCGCTGAAAAAGGTGCACGAGGAGCTGGATATGGTGACTACCCCCATGGGAGATGCGGTGGCGATGGTGCACTGCAACAACTGTACCTCCGATCTGAATGCGTGGGTGGGCCTGTTTAAGGATTTTGCCGACACCTTCGGGCTGGCGATTGACATGGATCAGCTCTACGGAACCTTGTACAATAAGGCGTTGCAGGGTGATAAGGACTGCGGCGGGCTGGTTGCGTTTAACTGCTTTTCCGGCGAGCCGGTCATCGGGCTCAACGAGGGCAGGCCGATGTTTGTGCGCAAGCCGGACGCGAAGCTGACGCTGGCGAACTTTATGCGCACGCATTTGTACGCATCGCTGGCGACACTGAAGATCGGCTGCGATATTCTCTTTAAGGAGGAGAAGGTGAAGGTGGACACGCTTTACGGGCACGGCGGTCTGTTCAAGACGAAGGGTGTCGGGCAGAGCATTCTGGCGGCGGCCATGGACGCTCCGGTGGCGGTTATGGAGACGGCGGGAGAGGGCGGCCCCTGGGGCATGGCAGTTCTCGCGGCCTATATGGTGAACCGTGCAGATGGCGAGGCGCTGGATGTCTATCTAAATAAGAAGGTCTTCGCGGGGCAGCAGGGCAGCGTGATGCAGCCGGATGCGGCGGACGTGAAGGGCTTTGACGAGTATATCGAGAGCTATCGGGCAGCAATTGCGGCGGAGCAGGCGGCGATTACGGCGCTTCCGCTTTAATGCATGAAAATAGAAAGAGAGGTTAAAATGACAATTCAGGAATTACAAAAAACAGCGCTTGAAGTCCGCAAGGGGATCGTAACCGGAGTTCATGCGGCGAAATCAGGGCATCCGGGCGGATCACTCTCCGCGGCGGACATCTACACCTATCTGTATTTTGAAGAGATGAATATCGATCCGAAAAACCCCAAGGATCCGGACCGCGACCGCTTTGTGCTCTCCAAGGGGCATACGGCGCCGGGACTCTATGCGACGCT
>CAZNQZ010000306.1:0-2947 GCA_964575245.1 uncultured Lachnobacterium sp.
TGGTCGCCGCTATCATGTTCCGGGACAGACCGGCATCCCGCAGTTCCATGATGAGTTTCACGTTGATTTTTTGGGCCATAGTATTGGCCTCCTTTCTGTAAAATGTGGGAGAAGTTCCCAACTGCTATTTTACAGAAAAAGATGATGCAGGTGGATCTCTTCTGCGAATTGCTGCAAAAGTGGATCTAAGGCACTAACAGATGGATCTCAAATGCGCACTGGTGGAACCGGATCCGCGAAATAATCAGATTGCTCTGATCGCTGAGAATAATCCCCGCCTATATCGTGCATACCGCATGAAGGAAACCCTGCGGCTTCTTCTGAAGATCAAAGATGTTGATGAAGCCGGGGCAGAACTCAAGCGCTGGCTCTGGTGGGCAAGTCATAGCAGGATTGACGCTTTTAAAGAGTTGTATCTCAAGATCAAACGCCACAGGGGACACATACTCAACACGATACGTCTTGGGATGAGTAACGCACGGATTGAGACAACAAACAACAAGATCAAGCTGATCTTACGCAAAGCATATGGGTTTCGCAATGTCCAAAATATGCTGGATATGGTGTATCTGGTTTGTTCGGATTTGAGGGTTCCGCTACCGAACCGAAAACCTAAAACCGCTAAGTTAGCATAAATACTTGGGTTGTAGGTGTTTTCCACCCACTATCATCCCTGAAAAGCCTTTAATTTTGTGAAAAAATTTCATCCGTAGACGAACGCCTTACGGAAAAAAACCAAGGCTTGTGCCTCCCCCACTAAGGAACCGCCACAAAATAAATTGAATATAATGTAGCAAAACAGCTATCTTTGTGACATTGTGTTAAATGGTCGTTTGAAATATTCATTTCATACCCATGTTATCTTCTCTTCTCCAACAGCTTATATCCCATGCATCCGCATACCAATATCCAGACCAGCTGTATCACAGTGGTCACAGCCACCGGATATCCGCCCGGCAAGAACAAACTACTCCTGCAGTACATTTTCCAGCTTCCAGGCAGCCAGCAGGCCCATTTTCCACCCAAGACCCCTCCATACAGTGACACGGTTTCCACCACAATCGGCAGCAGGAAAGACAGTTTCTCCCCCTGTTCCAGATTGATCATCACGAGCTGAAAGGTGCTGAGGAAACAGTAGTTCAGCAGAAGCAGAAAAAATGACAGCAACGGAGCCTCACCCAGAGCCTCCCAAAATTCCATTCTCCATCCCAGCATCCGGGAGAGCAGGGAAACCGCAAACGCCAAAACAGTCAGAAGCAGGCTCACCCCCAGCAGCCATATGCACAGCAAGTGCCACCATCTCTCTAAACGCCCCTGACGGATCAGCTTCATATATTCCCTGCGCACCTGCCGTCTGGCAATAAAATTTCCCGCCAAAAAATGCAGCAGGGAAACCAGCAGCAGGCAGCCATAAATATACCGGAGATCATATTTCCCGATATCTGTCTCAAATCCATAAATCCAATACTCCATATCCGCTCCTTCTGATTTTTCTACTCCAGCTTCATAAAATCCACCTTTTGGGCCGACTTCAGCAGAACGGCGAACGCAATGGCAATTATTATGCAGAAAAACACTGTGGCATAAGCAATTGTCGCAGCCTTCAGGGACATCAGGCTACTGAGCCTTGACAATGCAAAGGGAGACAGATATCCTGCCTGGGAAAAGCCGGGAGTATTCTCAATCAAAATATCAGCCCACCATGCGACTACGATCAGCACAATGCCGGGTATGCCTTTCCTGTGCATGCCCAGGCAAATCATTATCATCCCTAATGCCATGCCGACCAGCATCGACAGAAGAAACGTGAGAAGTCCCGCCGATACCGGGCTCATCTCCGTCACAGTGCGGTATACGCGAAACCCCTCGCAGCCAATCACCCGCGTCCCAAACTGCTCCGCAAGAACGGAGGCCATGCTCCATTCATTGGCAAGGGTCAGACGCCCGCCTGTGGAAAAGCAGAAGGAAAACAGCAGAAACAGATTGTAGCCCGCCGTCGCAATCAAAAGGTAAACGGCCTGACCCAACACCCATCTTCTGCGGTTTCCCCGGATCAGATAATAGGCCGCGCCGCCCGAATAGAACAGTGTGCCGCAGGAGACAGCCAGAATCCCGAGCAGATAGACGATCTGTGAGCTCCGGCCCGACAGAAAGTGAACATAAAGCTCAAAAATATTCATTCGCCCCTTACTGTCCGCAAGGTAGCCGGACAGGCCTGCAAGATTACTTTGAATCCAAAAAAAAGCCATAAGCAGCACGAGGTACAGATTTATGCTGCACAGCTCTCGCCGGGCGGATAATACCCCGTAACGGAGTGCATAGTTCAATTCCTTCACAATGATCCGCCCCCTTTGTCAGACATTTTTTTCTGCGTCCCCGGCATCCTCTCTCACCTGCAGATGTCCGTGCTCCATCTCATACACCTCGTCGCACAGCACGGCGATATCCTCCCTGCTGTGGCTGGCGAGCAGTATCGTCTTCCCCTCCGCCTTCAGCTTCAGAAAAAGCGCCCGCATGTCCGCGATTCCCTCCTGATCCATTCTGTCCCTCCATGATGGCCTGGGCGATCCCCAGCCGCTGGCGCATCCCCAGCGAATACTTCGACACCCATTTTTTGTCCTTCGGATTTAAGCCCACCAACTCCATCACCTGATCAATCTCCGCTTTTGTGATCTTCTTGTTGATGGAAGCGAGATTCTGCAGGTTCTTTGCGCCGGAAATATACTGGGAAAAGCCGGGATTCTCGATGATCACGCCCGTGTCCCCCGGAAAATCGCAGTCCTTGCCGATCCTCTTCCCGTCCACCGTCACCTCGCCGCTGTCCGGAAGGATAAACCCGCAGACCACCTTCATCAGGACGGTTTTGCCGGAGCCGTTGCGCCCCACCAGCCCGCAGATGGTTCCACGTTCAACTGTAAGGCTCACATGATCCAAAACCGTCACGTCC
>CAZNQZ010000307.1:0-2942 GCA_964575245.1 uncultured Lachnobacterium sp.
TGGTCAGCACCAGCTGTATTGCGTCCAATATGGTAGATTTTCCGGCAGTATTTTCCCCGCTGACCAGCGTGGAACCGTGAAAGGATATCCTCTCGTTTTCAAAATAATGCCAGTTAATCAACTGCACCCGCGTCAAAATTTTCTTCTGATTCTCCATCTGCACTTCCTCCGGCATACTCCCGCAGCTTCTGCTCCGTCATGGCATAATACTCGTTGACATCCTCCACATCCACCGCCATGATAATCGACGGATAAATGATGATCCGCGCATCCGGCTGGCTGACATCGCCGTCCAGATTCTGAATCAGATTATATCTGCGGAACAGGCTGATCATGCTCCGTTCCGTGCCCTTGTCCAACAGCGGCCTGGCCCTGAGCTTGAGCATCGCGTATTTCTCCCGGATCTCCTCCATGAGCACCGTCACCTCCTCCGAGAACGTCCCCAGCTCCCTGCGCTTCTCCACATACAGAATGCGCAGAATCAGAAGAAATACGCTCTCATATTTCCCCAGAGAAAGACGGCCTGTGCCAAATTGATTCACGATGCCGATCACACCCTGATCCTCATTGATTTTCAGATCATATCCCAGCAGCTCAAAAAAGGGGAAAAACAGTTCCCGATTCTGTCTGACAAACAGATATTCTTTTTTTGTGTCCTCCCGTTTTCGCAGCAGAAAACACTGATTCAACAGCTTGTTGGCCGCGATGCGAAACCTGTCCTTCTGCGCCGCGGATTCCATCAATTCTTCAAACATAATTCTCCCCGGTATCACTTTCTTACGATATCAAAATAAGGCAGAGAATAGCCCTGCATCTCCACCTGTTTCCCGCTTCTTTTGATGGTATAATTGTTGGAATGATTTCCCGCATAAATACTGATATAAATAATGCGGATCAGGTCTCTCCGGGACGCCACCGGCACCTCAGTCACCGGCAGAACCTCCCGCCCCTTCAATAAATTCACCACATATTCATTGATATTCTTTCTGGAAAAACGGCTGCGGTTCTTTTTCCTCAGCGCCTCCTTGTACAGCAGCCGCTCCTCCCCGCTCATCCCCGCATGATCGGAAAAGCCGCTGATGGCGCCGAGCTTTCTTACCACAGGTATGGTCTGGAGGGACTCCGGCGAAATATAGCTCTGCGGATACAGTGAAAACAAGGTCTCTATATCCGGCTGATTTTCCTCATTCAGTTCCCTGACATACACGTCCAGAATCTTTGAGAGCTTCCCCTCCAGATTGTTGCCCGTGGCAAGCAGGAATCTGGCCCGCATTACCGCGCTTCGCATATACCTTGCATGCTTCCGGTCGATCTCCTCAATAATGTCATCCAGACGGTAAAAGGAGGATTTGATATCTATCAATATGGCAATCACCTGATCGTATGCCTGATCCGGATCTTTTGACTCCTCCACCTCCATATATCCGGCAACCGCCCGGTCCATGATTTCCACACTCTCCATGATCCGCTCAATGCGCTCAATAATCGCAGTTCTGAAATAGGATATATTCTCGCTTGTCTTCATTCGCAGATATGCTTTGGAGCCGATATTCTGATGATATTCAAAAAAGTGATTTAAAATCTCATCCGCGCCCATCTCATTGGTCTGTCTGTCCATATGGCGCTTGATGCTGGCGTTCAGCTTCTTCAGCTCCGACAGCAGGCGCTCCGTGTTTTCCAGCACGCCCTTGATGATCAGCTCATAAGGCTTACTGTACAGCTCCTCATTCTGGAGACTTGCGTGAATCTGGGAAATGATTCCCTGATATTCCGCCTCTTCCTCCCTGATGATCCGGTTCATGCTCTCAATGACGGGAATGGCATACTCGCACAGCACCACATTGATCTGATGATTCGTCTCCTGCTCATACTCAATCCATCCGCATCGCTTTAGCATGGCGATAACGCCGTTTGCCTTCTCCCGCGCATCCGACACAAGGGTCTCGTCGTCAAAGCTCATCTCCACATCGTCGGTCTCAAAATAATCCGTCAGCTCCTTCGCCACGATCTCCCGGCCCACACCATAAGAGATCTCCGGCTTGAACGAATTAAAAATCCGCATGATGCAGTCTGCATATTCCTGCCGGTATTTACTTGTAAGCGGCTTATAAAAATCCGCCGGAAGAATATCGAATAAGCGCTTCATATCCAGTCACCCTAAAAAGGCCCCGGTGCTAACCCTTGCCCTGCAAGCCAATACGTTCAAACAAATTATCTATCCTCTGAAATTCTAATACATTTATTCGATTATACCACTTCCTTTTTCCATTTACCACTATAAAATAAAGATCCTGCACGGCATACCGGTCTCAGTGCCCCACGTCTTTTATCGCAATGACACCCCTCCATCTTCTTATATTCCTGTTGGTTTCTTCTGTGTCGGGCGGTGGCAATGCGCTGAATTGTAACCACGTGAAGATATACAACATAAGAGTTTTCAAATTTCTCTTGAGCTATGACAGATAACGCGATAGGATCTTGGAAAGACACAGGCATTGAAAAATAAGGATTTTTTCAATGCCTGTATTTTTTATTTCATGAGTATACCTTCAAGCCTTTTCGCCAAATTTTCGGGATTATCCCTGCAACCGTTAGTAAACCAAAAAAGAAACACATTGTATATCCCGCCCGCAATGAAAACTGATTTATATTCGTCATATTCCTGCCTATATGTATTCAGGAATACCCGGTCAAATTCATCTTTAATTATATGGATTAAACCGGCTTTATGAAGAGCATTGCAAAGTTCTATTTGCTGCTTCATATGCGTAAACAGCTTGATAAAATAGCTATCGATTGCATCGCTTTTATAACTGATGGCTGATTCTTTCAGGAAACTATCCGTAACCGTTTGGACCTTTTTCAGCAATATATCTTCTTTGCTTTCAAAATTCCGGTAGAATGACATCCTGGTCACTCATGATTTTTTGCAAATTTCTGTG
>CAZNQZ010000308.1:0-2936 GCA_964575245.1 uncultured Lachnobacterium sp.
ATCGGTCTCCCCCTGCGCGTTCCGGCTGGACATCACATAGGAGAGCGTAAGCACATTGTAGAAATCGTTCAGCTCCTTGAAGGAGGCAACCGGTTCCGTCAGCCTTGTCCCCTGAAACTGTGCCCATGTGATCTGCTTGAGCGTACAGCTTAGATCCACGTAGTCGAGGGTGGTCGGATCTCCGGTCGCCGGGTCCATATAGGTCGGGATAAAGCTGTCCGCATCGTCCCGAAAGGTATAGTCATGAAACTGGAGCGCAAACTCCAATGATTCCTTTGCCGTTCCGGAGGTCTGCATCAGCCTTGTATAATAATAAATTTCCTGCCCGCCCATGGTCAGAGTGAGGACCATCACATACTCTTCATCCTCCACAAGAAGATTCTGTATCGCCAGAACTCCGGTGACCCGCCCGCCGCCGGTGCTGTAATCGCTCACATCATTTTTGGCTACCAGCCGCCTGGAATCCATGCTGCGGATCTCATAGCGGATTCCGTCGATCTGCCGTCCATAGGTCACCACCGTAATCGGCAGCATACGGTCATCCCCGACCGGAGTAATCGTATCCCGCATGGCAGTTGCGTCCATCTCCTGCACATAACCGTGAAGCTCATTGATCTCCATGCCGTGATAGGAAAAATAGATGAGGGGCAGGCTCGCCTCAGCCATGTCCGTGGTCAGATCCGGCTTGTCCTTATTCAGGGTAACTCCAAAGGTGACGATCGCGGCGGCAAAAACCACGGTCATCACGATCAGCTTAATTATTTTACGTTTCATATATCTACACCTTTAGAATGCGGGGGATACCCCCCCGCACTTGTCACTTCCACCCACTACCACCAACGCCTGCAGCGGCGGTGGCGGCATCTTCTGCGATACATCTCTGTCGCAAACAGCGCGGCCACCAAACCCTTCAGCCAGTCATTCCGGTCCTCGTTCAAACCGGTGGCGGCGAGGCTGCGCCCTGAAATTTCCATGGGAACCATGTCAAAATACTGTCTCGCAGCAGGTTTTTGTACCTGACCTCCCGTAATTTTGCGACACAGCTCATCGATCTCCTTCTGTATCATCATCTGATCCGGTTCCTCATCGTAAATCCGGCTCCCCTCGCACTCCAGTTCGTCCAGCCGGTTCTCCACCTGCTGTAAGACAACCTGTACCTCTCCGGGATAATACAGCTTCATTCGTTCGATATCCTTCTCGTACTCCATCTCCGTGAGATACATATTCTGCATCGGATAGGTCATATAGAAGGGAATCTTCGGGTAGGATTCATCCTTATAATCCACGGTCAACGCTCCATGCTGTTATCACTATAACATATGCAGCCGCGAGACAAAATGGAACTATTTACAGGCTCATTGCCGAAATTCCTCCGCAAATGGGAGCACTCTCACTCCGGAGTCACCTCCTCGATATAGTCCCCGCTGACATAGCCCGTCCGTCCCTCATATTCCACGAATGCCCATCCGTCCTCTTCCCCGAGCATCTCCATCTGCGTTCCCTCCGCAAAGACCGTGATCGCCTCGCAGCTGGTATTCGGCTCCGTGCGAAACTTCACACGGGTGGTCGTCCTGACCGTCGGCCTCGGCTCCTCCTGCGTCGGATCTTCGATGGTTGTATCCGGCTCGGTGTTCTCCGATGGCTCACTGGGCTGTGTCTGCGTCGGGGCTGTCTGGGACTCCTGCCCCGGTTCCGTACCGGGTTTCCCGGACGTCCCTTTATTCCGGATCAAAAACACCAAACCCGTGACAGCCGCCGCCACGAGCAGACAAAACACTGCAAAAATAATCCTCGCAAGGATCACATCTTTTCTGTGACTTTTCTTCATGTACTGTTCCCCCTTATCCTATGTGCAGCGTGCCGACAGCCTTCCTCCATCATTCCTGACAAGCAATGATTAAATCAGCGTTTCCCTTAACCGTATGATACCACGAACCGCTCCTCTTTGTCCATGTTTTGTTCATAACCGATCTGATTTTCTGTTACGGTTTTCTCACTCCAGCAGCAGCTCCTCCACGGTCACAAACTCATATCCCTGTTCCGTGAGTGCGTCAATCACCGCAAGAGCTGCCTGCACAGAGGAAGCGGAGGCATCATGGAGAAGGATGATTGTCCCTCCCTTGTCCACAGCCTTTAAGATGCGCTGTGTCACACTGTCCGCGCTTGTGGTCGCCCAGTCCAGCGGATCCACATCCCAGAGAACCTCAATCATGGGCACTCTGTCATGCAGGGATTTCTTCCAGCAGCCGTAGGGCGGACGGATAAAGCCGGGATTCTCTCCGGTCACCGCCTCAATTGCGCTGCCTGTTTTACGGATCTGTTCTACCGCCGCATCATTCCCAATCTGTGTAAAATTCACATGTTCATAGGAATGCACGCCGATCAGATGACCGTCCTCCTTTATTTTTTTCACTATTTCCGGATATAATTCCACTTCCTTGCCCAAAAGGAAAAAAGATGCCTTCACATCACGTTTTTTCAGCCCGTCCAACAGCTTTTGCGTATAGATGGGATTGGGCCCGTCGTCAAAGGTAATCGCGATCTGTTTGGGCAGCTCCCGATACTCTGCAAAACCTTCCGCCTGTCCGGCGCCACTCCTGTCCCCGGAGCTGCCCGACAGACTGACCGTCGGCAGCAGAGCCTGTGTCCAGGCCGAACAGGCCGCCCTCCCCACGGCAAATATGAGCAGGCATGCCACAAGCCCCCGCACCGTGACCTTCTTCCTCCATGTCGCCAATCTTTTCCGTTCCATCGAAGCCTCTGCTCTGTCATCACTTACATTCTATTCCGGACGGGGCCGGGTTATTATCAATTTTCCATTTGCGGACAAGTACAAATGAAAAAGAGGCTTCCACTCACATGGAAACCTCTCTTCGTCGGCGCGACAGGATTTGAACCTGCGACCTCTGCGTCCCGAACGCAGCGCTCTACCAAGC
>CAZNQZ010000309.1:0-2914 GCA_964575245.1 uncultured Lachnobacterium sp.
GGGCGCGTAGGGAATTCAGCAGCTTTGCTGCACGCGCCCCGCGCGGCGAGCAGGGGCGAAGAATCTCCCCTACTCGATTGCGTAGGCCCGCGCACTCTCCCCTGCTCAATTGCACAGGGGCGGCCAATCTCCTGATTATGCAAATAAAAATACAAAAGGGAGTTGACAAAAGCCTGTATATGGTGTATATATAACACATAAACAGATGCAAGTGAGGTGATGCGATGATTATCATGCAAAACTCAGGAGTTCCGATCTACCAGCAGATCAAGGAACAGTTTAAGGCGGGCATTTTGTCTGAAAAATATGCACAGGGCGAGTATCTGCCCTCCATCCGAAGCCTTGCGAAGGAGCTGAAGATCAGCGTGATTACTACGATGAAGGCATATGAGGAGCTGGAGTCCGAGGGGCTGGTCACAGCAGTGCCGGGCAAGGGCTTTTATGTGAATGCCCAGGACAGCCAGATGCTTCGGGAGCAGCACATCCGGAAGGTGGAGGCACTGCTTCTGGAGGCGCTTTCTGCGGCGGAAATTGCGGGCATGAGTGACGAGGAGGTGAAGTCAACGCTGGATACACTGATTTTGTTAAAAGGGACGGATAAGTGAAAAGGAGATGGAAAATGAAAATTGATTATGTGATTGAAGGCCATGAAATCAAAAAGCAGCTGGGAGGCTTTGTGCTGGACATTCCGGAATTTTATCTGCCGAAGGGCTTTGCGACGGCGCTGATCGGGGAGAACGGAGCGGGAAAGACGACCTTTTTGAATATTTTGTCCGGAATCCGGCTGAACTATAAGGGAGAGCTTCAGTATTTCGGACAGTACAGTGATAAGGACCGGGAGAACAATCCGCTGGTCAAAGAGAAAATCGGCTACACCGGACCCGGAAACTATTTTCTTCCGCAGTGGAAGGTGCATCAGGTGGCGTCTGTCAACAAGCTGTTGTTCCGCAATTTTGACGAGAAAAAATTCATGGATCTGTGCGGGGCTCTGGCGATCGAAACCGGGGGGCGCAACGCGAAGAAGGTCAGTGCGCTGTCCGACGGCAACCGCATGAAGCTTACGATTGCCGGAGTGCTGGCGAGGGATACCGAGCTTCTCATCATGGATGAACCGGCATCGCCGCTGGACCCGCTGATGCGCGACCGGCTGTGCGAAATGATCCGGAGCTACCTGGCGGAGGACGAGGGCGGTCGCAGTGTATTCTTTTCGACGCACAACATCGCGGACATGGAAAACGTGACCGATTACGCGATTATCATGACAAACGGAAGGATCGCCGAAACGGGCTTTGTGGAGGATTTAAAGGAGAAGTACCTGTTGGTGAAGGGCAATGCGGAGGATATTCCAAAGGCACAGTCTGCGCTGTATTCGATCAGCACAAGCCGGTATGGTTTTGAGGGCATCTGTCTGGCGGATAAGCTGGATGCGCTTGCCGGATGTAACGTGAGTGTGGAGACTCCGAGCCTGTGTCAGATCAGCGTCGCCGTGATGCGAAAATACTCAAGGCTTGAGGGCATGGCGGGGAGACAGGAGGCGTAGGATGGGAAAGATGATAAAAAGCTACCGGGCCTTTACCACCGCCGGCTACCGGATTCTTGCGCTGTATCTGATCCCCCTGGGATTTCTGGCCGTTAGCCTGTATGTGGTGACCGCAGGCCGGGGGAATGAGGATGAGCGGAATCTGTTTGCGGCCATGACGATACTGCTGCCCTCCTGGCTGGTGTTCCTTGAGGTGATCGTGGATTACTGGGCATTCGGGGGAATTCTTGGCAGGGAAGGGGCCAGTCTGGAGCTCTTTCAGACCTCAGCCGCCGGGACGGCCTTTCTGCGCCGGGCAGTGACCTGTGACTGTCTGCGGCGCCTCTGCTGGCTGATGGTTTATGCCTGCGCGGTCACTGCGGCAACGGGGGACGCCTTTGGCTTTGTGGCGATCCTTATCGTCTATTTTGTGGTGACAGCTGCCCTGAATCTGACCAGACACCTGCAGATCCCGTGGATGTGCATGATGTGTGCGGGAGTGGCAATCATCGTCTATCTGCCGCTCACCTTTTCCGCGAGGGTGATTGCGGATGCGGTCGGCGCATGGGGAATTGCGGCGGCGCTGGCACTGTTCTCGCTGCTGGCACTCGCGGCTTCATGGCTTAGTGTGTGGCATATTTTATATTGTATGAGGAGGAAGAGCTATGATGAATGATTGGAAAATGGGAATCAAATCTGCGAGATACGGGGTCAGTGTAATACCAAATATGGTCGGCGGCATATGTATGCTGATTTTTGGGCTGCTGCTGGAAATAGTCGAAGGACTGTATCCGGATGGTGCCTTCGGATCGCTGGGGATGGTGATGCTGGTCTGTGCGGCGGCGATCCCGGCGCAGATGGCGATCTCCGTCAGTGTGAGCACGCTGGCCCAGAGCTCCGCCTATAAGAAAAAGCTTCATACGACAATTCCGACGCTGCTGACGGGAACCGGCGTCATCGCAGCGCTGACCCTCTCGACCCTTATACGGGGAATCTGTGTTGCGGCTGGAGCCGACATGCAGCTTTTGAGGGCTGTGGTCTACGAAGGGGCCGCTATCCTGGCGCTGGTTATTTACTTTGCGTTTGTCTACAAATTTTTTGTCGCATCAGTCGTTTTTTTAATCGTCGGAGCCTTTGTCACAGGGATTTTCGGCGGAGTGGAGCGGGGGCTTTTGAGCCAGCTGCTGGGAGAGAGCATTGATTCTGCAAGTCCTGCACTGTGCGTCGCAATTGCCTATGGGATGGTTTTCGCCGCAATCGCACTGCAGTACCTGATCTCCCTTGCGTTGTATAAGAGGCCTCTCTCCAAGTCTGCCTTCGGCGCCGCATTGCGCAGGACGATGGAGTGACGGTCTGTTAAAAAAATCATGCATATTTTTGTGTTTTGTTGGCAAA
>CAZNQZ010000310.1:0-2913 GCA_964575245.1 uncultured Lachnobacterium sp.
CCTCGTCCTCGGGCTTCACGTCGTGCAGCCCGCCGATCACCTTCTCCACATACAGATGGCCGTCCAGATGCTCCACCTCATGGCAGATGGCTCTCGCCAAAAGCTCGGTCGCCTCGATCTCGCAGGCCGCCATCTCCCCGTTGTAAAATTTTGCCCTCACAAAATTCGGGCGAACCACAATACCCGCCTTTCCGGGAATACTCAGGCAACCCTCATCCCCGGACTGTTCTCCGGAGGACTCCAAAATCTGCGGGTTAATCATCACAATCGGGCCATCCCCAATGTCGATCACCACAATCCTTCTCAAAATTCCGACCTGCGGAGCGGCAAGCCCCACGCCGTTCGCCTCGTACATCGTCTCAATCATATCCTCGATCAGAGTCTTGAGACGCGGTGTCATTTCCGTCACCTCTCTGCAGCTCTTATTTAAGATGGGGTCTCCCTGCAGCCGAATTGTTCTTATCGCCATTTTAACCTCCTAACTAAAGTGTCCCGCAAGGGACCTCTCAAAACCCGCCCGACGGGTCAAAATCAAATTGTATGTTCACAGAGGACAGAACATCCGTACTCTTTGCCAGAAGCTCGATTCCGTCCTTCAGCCTCACCAGAAGCTCATAATCCTTTGCCTTCATGTAGAGGACTCTCCGGTAAATATCATTGACCCTCGCCACAGTGGCATCTGCCGGCCCCACAAGAAGAACCTCCCTGCATTCCTCAGCGATATGTTTCCTCAGATATTCCGCCAGGGCATTGCTCGCCCGCTCCAGCGCCGAGGGATCAGCCCCCGTGCAGTGCACGAGGAGCATATGGCAGACCGGCGGATAGCTGAGCAGCGTCCGGTAGGCGATCTCCTGCTCATAAAAGGCATCGTAATCCTGCGCCCTCGCCGCGAGAATGGCAAAATGGTCCGGATCGTAAGTCTGAATCAGCGCGTTGCCCGGCAACTGTCCCCGCCCCGCACGCCCGACAGCCTGTGTCAACAGCTGGAATGTCCTCTCCGCCGAGTGGAAATCGGCGACGTGCAGCGACATATCCGCCGCCAGCACCCCCACAAGCGTGACACCGGGGAAATCATGCCCCTTAACAATCATCTGCGTCCCGATCAGAATATCCGCCTCACGGCTTGCGAAGGCCTGCAGAATCTTCTCGTAGGAATCCTTTTTCCGCGTCGTGTCATAATCCATGCGCAGAATCCGGGCCTGCGGAAACCGCGCCTGCACCATCTGTTCAATCTTCTCCGTCCCGGCCCGGAAGGCTCCCATATACTTACTCCCGCAGGAAGGGCACTCCTTTGGCTCCCGCTCCTCATAGCCGCAGTAGTGGCAGACCATCCTTCCGCCGCCGTGCAGGCTCAGCGACACATCGCAGTGAGGACATTTTACCACATAACCACAGCTTCTGCACGAAATAAATCCCGAAACCCCTCTCCGGTTCAAAAAAAGCATGGTCTGCTGCCCTTTTGAAAGGCGCTCCTCCATCAGCTCCTGCAGACGGCCGCTCAGAATCGAGCGGTTCCCCTGGGAAAGCTCCTGTCTCATGTCCACGATTTCACACTCCGGCAGCGGCCTCTCATCTACCCGCGCGTCGAGCGATAACAGGCGGTAGCTGCCGTTTTTCGCCTGATAATAGCTGTCCACGGAGGGAGTCGCGGAGCCGAGTACCACGCTTGCGCCATTCATCATGGCCCGACGGATCGCCACATCCCTCGCATGATAGCGCGGGGCATTCTCACTCTTATATGAGGTCTCGTGCTCCTCATCCACAATAATGAGCCCCAGCCGCTCAAACGGGGTGAAAAGCGCGGACCTCGGCCCGATCATAATATCAATATCGCCGCTCTTGGCGCGCTCAAACTGATCGAAGCGCTCCCCCTGGGACATCCGGGAGTTTAAGATCGACACCCGCTCCCCGAACCGGTTGTAAAAGCGCATCACGGTCTGATAAGTCAGCGCGATCTCCGGTATCAAAAGAATCGCCTGCCGCCCGTTTGCGATCTCGCGGGCAATCAGCTCCATGTACACCTCCGTCTTCCCGCTTCCCGTGACACCTTTCAGCAGGTAAGTCTGCGCCATCCCCTTTTCGCGGTCCGCAGAGATGAGATCCACCACCCCCTGCTGCTGCGCATTCAGCGTCAGGTGATAGCCCTTCCTGTTCAGGTGGCCCACCGGATTCCGATAAGCTCTGGCATGCACGACCCTCACAATCCCCTGCTGCTCCATCGCACGCACCGCGGCCGCTGAGACCGCCAGCTTTCCGGTGACCAGCGCATAGTCCAGCGTTTTTTCCGCGATCAGCTCCCGCAAAAGCCTCGCCTTCGCCGTGCTGCGCCCGCTCTCCAACAGCGCGAGCTTTGCCCGCGCGCTGCGCTCGTCGAGAAGCAGCTCGACACTGCGCTGCTCTGCCCTGCGCACAACCCGCCGGATCGGAAGCACCGTCTTTAATGCCTGATTCATGGTCGAGCCATACTGGCGCTTCATCCATCCCGCCAGCTCGATGAGCTGGGATTCAATCGGAACGCCGGATTCCACAATACCCGCCAGCGGGCGCAGCTTGCCCACATCGTACTCCGGTCGGTCCACCAGCTCCACGACATAGCCCCGCAGTGTGCGCTTCCCGAAGGGAATCTCCACCTGCATGCCGACTCTGAGCCGATCCTGCAGCTCAGCCGGCACAAGGTACTGAAAAGTTTTATCCAGTTTTTCCAGCGAGATATCCACGATCACATTCGCGTAGACCTTACCGCAGCCTGATTTCTCCATCGCAACGAATCAATCCTTTCAACTTCTGCTATTATATCCCCACTGAAAAAAATATTCAAGTTTTGAGCTTCTATGTACATGTATTTTTTAAAAACGGTCATACTGTAGACAGTTAAGGAGATAACATGAACCTGAAAAATTTTTTAATATGCGG
>CAZNQZ010000311.1:0-2911 GCA_964575245.1 uncultured Lachnobacterium sp.
TCAAGAGTCCATACATTTTATTTTCGGCAAATACGAGTGTTAACAAGTATAAATTGATTCTTTCATTAACATAAGTGTTGGGGGCGGTTTTTTGAACCGCCCCCATTTCCATGACAACATAAGGGTGTAGGGCAGTGAAGGCTGTACCGGTCAAAAAGCTTTTTGATACCTATTGGAGGAACTATGACACGCGAGGAATTTGAGCATTTGGTGGTTCATTCCGGGCCGGAGGTGTACGCGTTCTGTCTGCAGCTTACGAGAAGCCGTGAGGAGGCGCAGGAGCTGTATCAGGACACGATGCTTGCGGCGACGGAGCGCCAGAGCAAAATCGATGCAGCAGGTAATCCGAAGAGTTATCTTCTGGGAATTGCGGCAGGGCTTTGGAAAAACAGTCGGCGCAAGCTGGCGAGACGCGGCAGGATCTGTCCGCAGACCCCGCTGGATGAACAGCTTGAGGAGGTGTATCCGGCGTCTGAGGGACGGATTCCACAGGATGAGCTCGTGGAAGAGCTCGCGGGGAGCGAGCGCGTGCGGCTCATCCGCAGACTTGTCGAAGAGCTTCCCGAAAAACTGCGGATTCCGGTTTATCTGTACTATTCCAGAGAGTTATCGGTCGAAGGAATTGCATCCGCGCTGCATATTCCATCAGGGACGGTCAAAAGCAGGCTTCACAAGGCCAGAGAGGTCTTAAAAGATCGTTTGGACCGGGCGGATGCCTGAAAATGGATGTTCAAAAGGAGGTTAAAGTATGAACAGAGACGAAAGAGAACTCGATATCCTCTTGAGCCAGGCCCTGAAACAGCAGGCGGAGCCGGACGAGATGCTTCAGCGGAAGGTTCTGAGTAAATGGAAGGAGAGACAGGAAATGAAAAATCATAAGAGATGGACGGCGGCAGTGGCCGCATGCGCATGTGTACTGGCAGTTACCGTGAGTGTGGGAGCGGCGGGGCATTATTTAAACAACCGCCAGGTGGCGGAAGAGTTTGGCATGAAAAATCTGGCGAAGACATTTACCGAAGGGGATGGCATTGAGATCAATCAGACCCAGTCATGGGGGGATTACGATGTCACACTGATGGGGGTGGCCAGCGGAGCAAACCTCGGATGGGCGGCGGAAGGCGCACAGCCGCTGGATGAAGATAAGACCTATGCGGTCGTGGCGATCGAGCGGAAGGACGGGACGCCGATGTCGAACGGGTTAGACGATGATGGACCGGCGGAGTTTTTCGTATCGCCCCTCATCAAAGACTTCCATCCCGCAAATTTCAACGCGATGACGATGAACGGCGGGGCTTCGTGGGCGGTGATCGACGGTGTGCGCTATCAGGTGGTAGAGTGCGACAATGTGGAGATTTTTGCGGATCACGGGCTGTACCTGTGCGTGATGAACAGGATAATGTTTGACAGTGCGGCATACGACTACGATTCGGCGAGCGGTGTCATCAGCCCGAAGGCCGGTTATGAGGGGATGAATCTGCTCTTTGACCTGCCGCTGGATGCAAGCAGGGCAGATCAGGAGAAGGCGGAGGAATACCTGAGTACCTTTACGCTTATGTGTCCGGATGCGGATTGAGCAGGAAACGGGGGGAACGAAATTAATTCCCCCTGAGCTCAATCATGCACGCGATCGCGGAAAATATCTGTGAGAGCAGCATGCTCCACAGGTAGGCGCCAATTCCCGCCGTGGGCACGAGGAACCAGATCATGCTGATGCGGATCAGGCATGCCAGGAGATTGATTGCGAGCACGCGCCCGGGCATGCCGAGTCCGTGCATGATACTGCTCAGCAGGCTGGTGATGTACATGAGCGGGCACAAAAAGGAGAGACGCCGTATGTATAGCCCGGCCAGCGCATTGTGAAACAGATGGTTTCCGATCCACTCTCCGCTGAGCAGAAACAGCGCCGTAAATACCAGCCCGAGCAGCATGCCGTAGAGGACTGCCTTGCGGATCGCCTCATGGATCGCCTGCTCCCGCCCGGCTGCCTTCGCCTCGGATACCGAGGGCAAAAGCAGCACGGAGAAGGAATTTGTGAGGACTCCCGGAAAAAAGATAACAGACATTGTCATACCGCATAAAATTCCATAGACGGCCAGCGCGTCACCCGCGCTGTAGCCGAAGGCCTGCAGCCTTTGAGGAATCAGCAGGTTTTCCAGACCGGTGCTGGCGGCGACCAGCACGCGGTTGACGGTGAGGGGCAGGATCATGGCGGTAAGCGTACAGCTCATGGCAGCCAGATCGCCCCTCATATTTTTATATTCGCCTGCGGGCAGCTTTGGTTCTCTCCCGTAGGCGATCAGAGAAAAGACCAGTCCAAAGAATTCCCCGATGACAAGACCCGCGATCGCGTGCCATTCCGTCATCGTTTTTCCCTGTTCTGTAATAACCTGCCAGATGACCCAGACACTGCCTACCCGCGCGGCCTGCTCGATGAGCTGGCAGAACGACGGGACGAAGGCATGTTTTTTGCCGTAATAGTAGCCGTTGATGCAGGCGTGGACGCCGGAGGGGATCAGCGAGTATGCGAGGAGCTTAAGCAGCGGCGCGCAGCGGGGCTCTCCGAGGAGCCTTGCCGCGATCCAGTCGGCGTTGCGGCAGAGCACAAAACCGCAGATCAGGGAGAGCAATGCGGACAGCGTGAGACCAAGATAGAGATAGCCGCGCGCTTTTCGCTCTCCGCAGCTGTCCCGGGCGCACATTCCCGTGGCATCCCCGACAAAGCGGGAGATTGAGGTCTGGATGGAGGACGCGGTCAGCGCAAAGCAGATCGAGAACACAGGTCCCATCAGCTGGTAGACGCCGAGGGATTCTGCACCAATCGTCCGCGATAAGAATATTCTATAAAAGAAGCCGATGATGCGGCTGATGACCCCGGCGCCTGTCATGAGCAGAGTGCCGGTGATCAGTTTGT
>CAZNQZ010000312.1:0-2901 GCA_964575245.1 uncultured Lachnobacterium sp.
TCCTGTGTTCTTTTAAAATTCTTTCCTTCATACCTATATCAGATCTTTATAACTTCTCTATGCTTTCTTTCGTAAGGCCAGTATACTTTACAATTTTTTCTATAGGCTCACCGTCTGCTTTCATATTCTCGGCAATTCCCTTCCGGGCATTATACAACGCCTGTGCCTCATCATGCCTTGCTTTCGCGCGAAGCCGTTCCTTTTCACGAAATTCTGACGATGCGGTAATCGTATAATACGCATTGATCGCCTGACTCATAACTGGCACCTCCAATTTTTTAATCTTCTCCAATTCCTCTTCCGTTTCCGCCTTGAACAGAGACAGCCACAACAGCAACATATTATCTTCACACACATCTGTCGGCAATTTGGGGAGTTCAAAAAAATGAAATCCCATTTTATCAGACAGCAGTGTATGTCGCGTGACCTCCCGCGGCTGGAAAAAGGAATGATATTCCTCGCATTCAAACAGCAGGAAGTCTATAATACTGATAACAACCGTGCGTGGCAGCGTGGAATATTCCTGCCCGATAAGCAGAGCTGACGAAAACTCCCTCGCCCAATAGTACATGACCCGTTCCGGATAGTCTCCCTCATCACTGACCTGTACCTCCAAATCCACACGCTGTCCGTTAATGGTCATGTTAATATCCAACCTGCAGAATTTGTCACCTAAATTCTCCGGCGGCATCTCTGGATTCCTTATCACAAACTGCCCGATGCTTTCCAGAGAAATTCCAAGCAGATCTGCAACCAGTTTCTTCAACAGCTCCGGATACTGTACAAACAACATTTTAAACAGCGTATCCGTCTTAAACGTATATTCGAGTTTCTTCAAAGCACCTTCTCCTTTGAATCTATGGCTTTACTTATAATTAGTATACCACATTCTCAGGCTTATTACCATAGTAACTTTTCATCTCTCCTTTATCATCTTTCCATCCCCAGCCCGATATACCGCATCGCAGCCCTCGATCGTTGTCAGTCGATGCGCAATAATAATCATCGTTTTCTTCCCGTGCAGCGCATGGATCGACTGCATGATCGCTTCTTCTGTTTCATTGTCCAGCGCCGAGGTTGCCTCATCAAACACCAGCACATCCGGATTGGTAAACAATGCCCGCGCAATTCCGATCCGCTGTCTCTGTCCTCCGGACAGGCGCACGCCCCGTTCTCCAATCGCAGTGTCCAGCCCATCCGGCAGCTCCCTGACAAAGTCCGCGAGCTGTGCCTCCTCCAGCGCCGCCCACACGGCAGCATCTGTCTGCCCGTCTGTCTCGTGACCAAATACGACGTTTTCCCTTATCGTCCAGCATAAAAATCATCTGCGGAATATAGCCAATGTGTGCAAGCCAGCCCTGTATATTTCTGGATACATCCACGCCGTCCGCCAAAATCTGCCCCGCTTGCGGTTTTAACAGACCAAGGAGTATATCCACTGCCGTCGTTTTTCCTGCTCCCGATGTGCCAACAATACCGATGGAATGCCCTACGGGAATGGTCAGATCGGCGTTCTCAAATATTTTCTTCTCCCCGCCCGGATAAGTGTAGGTAATCCCGGACAGACGAATCTCCTTCCGCAACAACAATTCATCCGTTCTGTCTCTTTTCTCTTCCGCACTTTCCTCCAGCACATCCAGATTTTCCAACATGTTATCCAGCGCAGGCTCATAGAAGGTCATTTGTGTCACTGCACCCAGAATCCGGTTTGCACTCGGCAAAAGCTTTACTGCAGCCATCGCAAACGCAGAAAGTGACGGGATCAACGAATCCATTTCCACTCCCATTGCTATCATGATACCAAACACAATCATCATGGAGCACACGGAAACCAGCTCGATCAGGTTTCGCGGTATATTCTGTAAAGTACTGTTCCAGCGCGCCGCAGTTACCAGCCTCCTGCCATATTTTACAAAGTTATTCAGAAAGAATTCCTCTGTCTGCGTAACCTTTACTTCTTTGATACCGGAAATCGACTGCAGAAGCCATTTATTGGTCGCCGCATAGGTTTCCTGATAGGCCTGCCCTTCCCTGCGCAGCAGCGGTCTTAGTCCCTTTGCAAGCGCAAGCATAAGCAGCAAAAGCATTGCCGCAACACAGACGGTCATAAAGGGGTTGATCACAAATATGGCAAGAATCACAGCAGCTGAAACAACGGTCTCTGTCAAAAAACTTAGAATTACTATCAGCATATTGAAGGAATTATTTGTGTCTTCCTGCACAATTCGGATAATCTCTCCTGACTGAGCAGAAAGAAAATATTCATAAGGCCGACGCAGATATGCCTCCAAAAGCCTTGTCTGGGTCATAAAACGATTGTTAAACACAAAGCGATACTGAATCGAATACTCAATCGTCAGATACACTGCTTTTATAATATAAATGAAAACAAGCGCGACAATACACCAGATCACAAAGCTGACATGATCTGACAGATGAAAAGCCTGACAGATCCATGCACAAAGCGCATTTTCTGTTATAATGTCAGGATTCATGACCGCAGTTACAAGCGGCAGCATCATGGACACGCCGAGCACCTCAAAGCAGGCACCGATCAGCATCATGAAGAAAAGGATAACAACTCTGTTTTTCTGATGCCTGTTCAATAACCTGTAAAACTTTTTAAATACACGTATCATAATAATAGTTTCTCCGCAATCCTCTTCGCCCCCCGCCCATCAACCACCTTTGACATCTTCTCTGCTATCTGGCATCTCTTACTATAATCGCCGCACAACTCCACGGCTGATTCCAGCAGTCTTTCCGCAAGTTTCTGCGTTCCCAGCAGTCTCACATCCCCGGCACACTGCAGTACCCCATGATTTTCAAAGCTCTTTGCTCCCGGAATCTGATTGTCTGCCAGAATATATGTTATCGTCGGTGTCTGTGTCGCACACAGTT
>CAZNQZ010000313.1:0-2886 GCA_964575245.1 uncultured Lachnobacterium sp.
CCGCCGATGCCGGATCTGTCGGACCCGAACAAGCCGATGAGCCCGGATGATATCGCGGCGCTGCTCGCAAACATGGAGGGAGATCTGGCCCCGGTTGCGGAGCCAGAGCTGATGCTTGAGCCAGAGCCGATGCCGGAACCGATTGCGGAGGAGAAACCGCCGATGCCGGATCTGTCGGACCCGAACAAGCCGATGAGCTTTGGCGATATTGCGGCGTTGCTCGATAACAAAGAGGGAGATACGGCTTCGGCTGTAAAGTCGAAACCAGAGCCGTTGCCGGAACCGATTGCGGAGGAGAAACCGCCGATGCCGGATCTGTCGGATCCGAACAAGCCGATGAGCCCGGATGATATCGCGGCGCTCTTTGCCAATTTGGGTGCATAAAAGAGTTGGATGAAAAACGTCAGAGACTATTGCAGTCTCTGGCTTTTTTATATGCGCAGGGGCGCGTAGGGAATTCAGCAGCTTTGCTGCTCGCGCCCCGCGCGGCGAGTAGGGTCGAAAAATCTCCCCTACCCGATTTATATTCATACGAAATTCATACGTGGATGCTATAATAGATTTGCCGCACAAGGACTTGAACAGAAGTCAGTAAGGGGGAACACTGTGGAAGAAAATGCGATAACGGTACTGTTTTTGGAGGATGAGCCTACGATCCGGGAGGTTCTGGCGGAGTATATGAGGCTGTCGGGGTATCAGGTGACGGAGGCTGCCAGAGGCGATGCCGCGATTGAGCTTCTGCGGGGAAATGTCTATCACATCGCGGTGCTGGATGTCATGGTGCCCGGTGTGGACGGATTTGAGGTTCTGCAGTATATTCGGGATCACTGCCCCGGAACTGCCACGATTATGCTGACGGCGCTGGAGGATGAAAAGACCCAGATCAAAGCCTTCAATCTGTATGCGGACGATTATGTCATCAAGCCGGTCTCCCCAATCATTCTCTTAAAACGGATGGAGACGATTCTTCGTCGGACGATGCATACAGAGTCCGGGAAGGGGAATCGTCAGGGGCTTCATCTGGAGGAGGAGGCTTACAGCGTCTATTACGGGAGCGAAAAGCTTCCGCTGACATTGAGCGAATACCTTCTTTTTCAAACTCTGTACCATCACCCGGAGCGGGTATACACCAGAGAGCAGCTGATCCTGCAGATCTTTAATGAGGAATATATCGGCAATGACCGGATTATTGACGCTCATGTAAAAAATCTGCGAAAAAAGCTGCCCGTCAACTGCATTAAAACGGTCATAGGCGTAGGCTATCAGTTTGACAGGGAGGCGTTGCATGAGGGATGAGAGAAGGGGACTGGACAGAAAGAACCGGCTGTACTCCATTGTGCTGGCAGTGATCCTGCTGGGCGGCCTGATTGGATACTTTCTCTGTATGCTGCCCTCGCTTTATGTGAGCTACCGCAAGGAACAGAACCTGAGCTTCATAAAGCGGCAGCATCAGGTGTATACAGAGAACAGGGGCTACGGCGATATCCGGTCAGGGAGTTTTGTAACATGCTATACAATTGAGATTCCCTATGAGGGGGATACGGTCTTTATAAGCGGCCAATCGTGGACTGTGGAGGTGACGGCAGAGAAGCCGCAGGCGCGGTCGGCTCTGTCAGAGCTGAGGGAACTTCTGCACCGATACCGCAGGGAGGATTTCACGGAGGAATCCGATGGAGAGCGGATCTGGGAAGAGATGGAAGGCTTGCTGGCCGGATGGGGGGAACAGTGGGAGGGGCTCTCGGAGTCTCTTCCGGCCCGGGTCAATCTGCAGATCCGGGACCGTATGGAATACGTTGAGGGGAGCATCCGGGTGCACTTTACCTCCGATGATGTTCCGGTCATAGAGACAGAGGTCAGTGACAATAGCAATATCTATACGAATTACATTGCAATGGAGGATACCGGGGAGGCGCTGATCGTCACCTTTCTGCCGGTCATGACGCCTGATATGGATGAGATCCGGCCCGTTGTGCTGCAAAGTATTCCCATGCTCGCTGCGGTGGTTCTCCTATTGGTGCTTCTGTTTTCCCAGATGTATTCCCGAGGCATTTTAAGGCCCGTTTACTGTGAACTGGAAGAAAAAAATCAGGCCCTTCAGGAAGAAAACAAACGTCAGGAAATTTTTATGAGGGCATCCTCCCATCAGCTGAAAACCCCGCTCTCGGCGGCTCTTCTTCTGCTGGACGGCATGATCAGCCGGGTGGGAAGATACACGGATACAGCAGTTTATCTCCCCAGGGTGAAGGAACAGCTTCTGTCCATGCGGAAAATGGTGGAGGATATTCTTTCCCTGAATCATTGCAGGGACAATTTCGAGCTTCGCGAGATGAAGCTTATACCGCTGCTGGAGGCCAGGCTTTCGGAATATAAGGTGAAGCTTCAGGATAAAGGGCTTCAGCTATCCTGCTCGGGGGAGGATGCTGCCATTCGGGCGGATGAATATTTATTGATGCAGATATTGGACAACCTGATATCAAACGCAGTGGAGTATACACCGGAGGGAAACCGAATCGAGATACGGACAGGACCGTCGGCTGTCTCCATTGAAAATTTTGGCGTGACGATTCCTAAGGATATTTTGCCCCATGTGTTTGACCCCTTTGTCAGCGGGAATCATGAGAGGGAGATGGCAAGTCATGGGCTGGGCCTGTATATTGCGGCTTATTATGCAAAGCAGATGGATTTTTCGGTGGAGATCGAAAACCGTGAAGAGAGCGTGCTGACGGTACTGCATTTTTCGTGAGAATCATTTATAGTCCGTAAAAGTCGTTACCTTTCACCTGCCTTTCACCCGGCCTTCATCGGAAATTCATACGGGTCGGTTATTCTTATGTTAACAAATCAGCCTGTCACACAGAAAGGAGCGTGCCATGCAGTTGACAATCG
>CAZNQZ010000314.1:0-1369 GCA_964575245.1 uncultured Lachnobacterium sp.
TTCGACCCAAAGGTGGACTGCATACTGGATATCGGCGGCCAGGACATGAAGTGCATCAAAATCAAAAACCAGACCGTGGACAGCGTACAGCTCAACGAGGCCTGCTCCAGCGGCTGCGGCTCCTTCATTGAGACCTTTGCGAAATCCCTGAATTTTTCCGTGCAGGATTTCGCGAAGGAGGCGTTGTTTGCCAAAAACCCGATCGACCTCGGCACGCGCTGCACCGTGTTCATGAACTCCAAGGTCAAGCAGGCACAGAAGGAGGGCGCATCCGTCGCGGACATCTCCGCCGGCCTCGCCTACTCCGTCATTAAAAACGCGCTGTTCAAGGTCATCAAGCTCTCCGACGCGGGAGACCTCGGGGAAAATATTGTCGTGCAGGGCGGAACCTTCTACAACGACGCCATCCTGCGCAGCTTTGAGAAAATTGCGGGAGTTCACGCCACCCGCCCGGACATTGCGGGTATCATGGGGGCCTTCGGCGCAGCGCTGATCGCAAGGGAGCGGCACGAGTCCGGCTACCGGACCACCATGCTCTCCATCGAACAGATCAACGAGCTCACCTACACCACAAAGCTGGCGCGCTGCCAGGGCTGTACCAACCACTGCCTTCTGACCATCAACAAGTTCTCCGACAACCGGCAGTACATCACCGGCAACCGCTGTGAGCGCGGTCTGGGCGGGGAAAAGAACAAAGAGAACATCCCAAATCTCTACGAATATAAGAACAAGCGTCTGTTCGACTATGAGCCCCTTGCCCCGGATGAGGCTCCGCGCGGGATTGTCGGAATCCCCCGGGTGCTCAACCTGTATGAAAACTACCCCTTCTGGGCGGTATTCTTTAAGAAGCTGGGTTTTCGAGTTCTGCTCTCGCCGCAGTCCACGCGAAAGCTCTACGAGCTGGGCATCGAATCCATCCCAAGCGAATCCGAGTGCTACCCGGCCAAGCTGGTACACGGGCATATCACATGGCTGATCCATCAGAACATTGACTTTATCTTCTACCCGGCGATCCCCTACGAGCGCGACGAGTTTCCGGACGCAAACAACCACTACAACTGCCCGATCGTCACCTCCTACTCGGAGAACATCAAGAACAATGTGGACGAGATCACCCGCGGTGAGGTGCGCTTCCTCAACCCGTTTATGGCATTTACCAGCGAGGAAATACTCTCCCGCCAGCTTGTGGACTGCTTTGGAAAGGAATTCTCTATCCCCGAAGCCGAGGTGCGCGACGCCGCCGCCGAGGGCTGGAAGGAGCTTGCCGTCACACGCCTGGAGATGCAAAAAAAGGGGGAGGAGGTCTTAAAATACATGGAAGAAAACCACCGCAGGGGACTTGTCCTCGCGGGACGTCCCTACCATGTGG
>CAZNQZ010000314.1:1379-2886 GCA_964575245.1 uncultured Lachnobacterium sp.
GGACCCGGAGATCAACCACGGCATTCCCGAAATGATCAACGCCTACGGCATCTGCGTGCTGACCGAGGACTCCGTCTCCCATCTGGGCGAGCTGGAGCGGCCACTGATTGTCATGGATCAGTGGATGTACCACAGCCGCCTTTACGCCGCCGCCAACTTTGTCAAGACGCGCGAGGATCTGGACCTGATCCAGCTCAACTCCTTCGGCTGCGGGCTGGACGCCGTGACGACGGACTGTGTCAATGACATTTTAACAAACTCCGGGAAAATTTACACCTGCTTAAAGATCGACGAGGTCAACAACCTCGGGGCGGCCCGCATCCGCATCCGCTCCCTGCTCTCCGCGATCCGCGTCAGGGAGAAAAAACAGGAAAAGCGCACGATCCTTCCTGCAAACTACGAACGCGTCATTTTTACGGAGGATATGAGAAGGGACTACACCATCATCTGCCCGCAGATGTCCCCGATCCACTTTGACCTTCTGCTCCCGGCCTTCCGGGCCGCAGGCTATCATCTGGTCATCCCCGACATTCCGGCAAGAACCTGCGTGGATGTCGGCTTAAAATACGTCAACAACGACGCCTGCTACCCGTCGCTGATCGTCGTCGGACAGATTATGAGCGCCGTCATGTCCGGCGACTACGACCTGAACAAAACCGCGATTCTGATCTCCCAGACCGGCGGCGGCTGCCGTGCCACCAACTACATCGGCTTCATCCGCCGCGCACTGATTAAGGCGGGCTGTCCCGACATCCCCGTCATCTCCATCAACATGGTCGGGCTGGAGAAAAACCCGGGCTTCAAGTTCACGGCCAGCCTGATCCAGCACGGTCTCTACGCGCTGGAATTCGGCGACATCTTTATGCGATGCCTCTACCGCGTGCGCCCCTATGAGGCCGTTCCCGGCTCCGCCAACGCGCTGCACGAGAAATGGAAAGAGCGGGTTATCGAATTTTTGGGCAGCACGCGTCTGCTCTCGCACCGCAAATACAAGAACATGTGCCGCGAGATCATCCGCGACTTTGACCGCCTGCCGATGACAGACGTAAAAAAACCGCGGGTGGGCGTGGTGGGCGAGATCCTTGTCAAGTTCCTGCCCGCCGCCAACAACTATATCGTAGATCTCCTTGAGTCAGAGGGCGCGGAGGCGGTGGTGCCGGATCTGACCGACTTTTTGCTGTACTGCTGTTATAACCAGAACTTTAAGACCGACTATCTGGGCGAATCGAAAAAATCCAAGCGCATCAACAACCTGCTTGTCCGCTTTTTCGAGTGGATGCGAAAGGCCGCCCGGGATGAGTTTGAAAAGAGCACTCATTTCGAGCCGCCCGCCTATATCCAGAATCTGGCAAAGGACGCGGAGCACATTGTAAGCTGCGGCAACCAGACCGGAGAGGGATGGTTTCTGACCGGGGAAATGCTGGAGCTGATCCATCAGGGAGCGGGAAACATCGTCTGCGCCCAGCCCTTCGCCTGCCTGCCCAACCACATTGTCGGCAAGGGTGTC
>CAZNQZ010000315.1:0-2861 GCA_964575245.1 uncultured Lachnobacterium sp.
TATCCAGCCCGGCCTGCTCCTTGAGCGCCTGTGAGATCTCCTTTGAGGATACGGAACCGAAGGCCCGGCCTCCCTCACCGCCCTTTAGCCGGACTTCAACCGTCGTCTGACCGACAATCGCCGCGAGCTTCTTCGCGTTCTCCAGATTCTCCGCCGCGATCTTGTCCTTGTGCTGATTTTGGAGCTTGAGATCGTTTAAATGCTTGCCGCTCGCCTCAACCCCCAGTTTCTTCGGCAGAATTGCGTTGCGGGCGTACCCGTCGCTGACCTCCACCACCTCCCCCTTTTTCCCGAGAGACTTTACATCCTCCAACAATATTACCTTCATACTTCAATATCTCCTTCTTTTATCATCTGATCCAGTGTATCCTTCAGCTGCATCCGCGCCTCCAGCAGCCCGCAGCCCTTCAGCTGCGTCGCCGCGACACTCAGGTGCCCGCCCCCGCCCATGCGCTCCATGATAAACTGCACGTTAATCTCGTCGATGGAGCGGGCGCTGATATGGATCTTTCCAGCATAGTCCGTGAGCACGAAGGATGCCTTGATCCCGACGATATTGAGCAGCTCATTCGCCGCCTGCGCGCCGACAATCGTGGGATTTTCCACATCTGTGCCGCTGCACTCCGATATTGCGAACACTCCGCGGTAAACCTCCGCCCGGGACACCGCCTGCGCCCGGGCCCGGTAGCAGCTCATATCGTTGCGGAGCATTTTGCGCACCCGCGTCACATCCGCGCCGGAACGCCTGAGATATGCCGCGGCCTCAAAGGTCCGAACCCCTGTCTTGGTCATAAAATTGTTCGTGTCAATCAGGATGCCCGCATAGAGACAGTCTGCCTCCGGCGGCTGCAGGCGGATTCCCTCCTGAAAATACTGAAGCACCTCCGCCACCATCTCACAGGCGGAGGACGCGTAGGGCTCAATGTAGGACAGCACCGGATTCTCGATCAGCTCACTGCCCTGCCTGTGATGGTCGAACACGACCGCGGTGCTCACGCGCTTTAAAAGCTCCGGACACTCCGTGTATCCGGGGCGGTTCGTATCTACAACGACAACGACCGTATCGCGGCTCACGACCTCCAGCGCCTCCTCGCTGTCGACAAACATATCCTCCGGGTAATCGTTTTCCGTCGTAAACATCTCCAACAGAGGCCGGACAGAACTGCTTGGGTTATTCATAACAATCTGCGCCCTTTTTCCGAGGGCCCGCGCCGCACAGAAAATACCGACCCCCGCGCCGAGGGAGTCCACATCGGTCATAACATGGCCCATGATCAGCACGTTCTGGCGGCTTAAAATAATTTCCCGCAGCGCATGTGCCTTCACGCGCGCCTTCACGCGGGTGTTCCGCTCTACCTGCTTGGCCTTTCCGCCATAGTAGGAGGTATCCCCCTCCTCCTTGACTACCACCTGATCGCCGCCGCGCCCAAGCGCCAGATCAATCGCCGCCCTCGCGTAATCGTAGCTCTCGTTGTAGGAGTCCCTGCGGATTCCCACGCCTATGCTCAGCGTGACCGCCATCTCGTTGCCCACCTTGACTGATTTGACATCCTCTAAAATACTGAATTTGTCCTCCGTGAGCGCGCGCAGATACTTGTATTTGAACACGACGAAATATTTATCCTTCTCGATCTTGCGCACGAGCGCGTCAATCTTGGTAAAATACTGAGTGACCTTCCGGTCGATCAGCGCAATGAGGAGCGAGCGCTTCACATCCTCAATGCTGTCCAATGCCTCGTCGTAATTGTCGATGTACACAAGCGCTGCCACCTGTTTCTGATCCAGATTTTCCTGTCTGCAGCGGTTCAGCTCGGTCTCATCGAACAGATAGAGCGCCGTGAGAAACTCCACCGCATTCTCCAGATCGAAGTACATGCTCTGCTCCGTGATGGCGTCGAAATAGATCCGGTTCAGCGAAACCCGGAAAATGCGGCCGTTCCTCTCCAGCTGCACATTTCCCACACCCTCGGTTTTCTGTAAAAGATCTCGCGTAATCGCGGGAAACAGGGTCGTTATGGACTTGTGATATTCCCGGTTCACCCCCATGAGCTGCGAGAACTGCTCGTTGACCCAGAGCACCTTGCCCGTCGAGTCCAGCATTGCGTAGGGAATCTCGAACTCATTCAGCAGACGCTTCTGCACGGTCGCGTACTGGGTCGCAAAATTGACGATTTCATTGGCCAGATGCGGCCTTAAATAGTGATAGCCCGCAAGCTGGATAACAAAATAGATCACTGTGAACGCGGTAAGCAGAATCCCGGATCGCATATCATAGTAAAACAATCCAACATCGGCCAGCACAAGCAGGACGGTCAGAAAAATCGGCCGGCACAGATAGTGCTTGAGCTTACCTCTAAAGCGAATCTTTGACTTCATATGTCTCTCCTTAAATTGATCCCTCGCTTACCATTATACCATTACCCTCGCCACAAAGAAAGCATTTTCGATTATAATGGGCCTGCGCATGAAAAAAAGGATACCCCGGCAAGCAGTAGGGGTATCCTTATGGCTTTGGTTTACTGGGATTCCTTCGCCACCTCGACAATGGACTTGGAGAGCCCCGCAATCCCCTGAATCTCGGATGGGATGATAATTTTGGTCGCCTTGCCATCCGCCGCCTTGGCAAACGCCTCCAGACTCTTGATCGTGAGCACCGCCTCGTCCGGCGCCGCCTCCTTCAACATACGCAGGCCGTCCGCATTCGCCTTCTGAATCTTTAAGATGGCCTCCGCCTGCCCCTCTGCCTCTTTGACCGTGGCCTCCCGCTTCGCCTCCGCGCGCAGGATTGCCGCCTGCTTCTCCGCCTCTGCGTCCAGAATCGCCGACTCCTTATTGCCCTCCGCCACAAGAATGGTGGATTT
>CAZNQZ010000316.1:0-2860 GCA_964575245.1 uncultured Lachnobacterium sp.
TAATCTCTCACCATCATATTGGCATACTCGCCCACAATGTGGATCTGCTGCATTCTCTGCTTATAATACTCATTCAGGCTCTTATAGTCGTCCGCCTTATACTGGATCCTATTGTCCAGTTCCAGACGGGTAATCTGCATCCCGCTGTACAACACCAGAAATCCGCCCTCCAGCTTCATGGCATCTATCTTGGAGAGATACAAAAGCGCATCCTCGACCTCCTCGTTGGACACATCCTTTCCGGCAGCATACCAGTATCCCTGCCTGAGTTCAAAAATCGAAAACCCCAAAAGAATCTGTTCCCCATTGTCCGGGGTCCAATTGCTCTGTTCAAACAGATATTTGACGATGAAGGAGGCCAATTCGATACATTGCATCCTCTTTTCCAAAAGCACATCCTGCGGAATTTCAAATACTACCATTGTCCGGGCCGCCGTATTTTCAATACTCTTTTTGATGTATTTCCGAATCGTCCAGTAATAGAAAATCGTTTTGATGGTGTTGACGGTGGCATTTTTGATTCCGCTGCTGACCGCGCTCTCGTTTAATTCTTTCAGGTTCAGGATCTGCCCCTCGCCGCGGATATTTCTGATCAAAAACATTTCCATTTCAGCATATCGCTTCAAAGTATTCAGAGATTTATGCTCCGTATCCGTTCTCAGGAGATATGCAGTGATATCACTGGTATCTGCCAGAAGCTTTTCTTCCCGCAGCAAATGAATCAGATGAAAGGTCTCCTCTCTTTCTAATCCAAGTGTATCCGCTATATAGTCGATTCTGGACTCCCCGTCATTGTCGTCCGCCCTGGCAATGCTTCTCGCAGAGATCAGCTTTTGGAGAATTATTGCAGCGCTTTTCCGCTCCTTATCCGTCATATTCTGAGATTGCTGAATCACTCTGGAGCCTTCGATCATACTTTTGACAAGGATGCTGGTGGCATAGATATGCGGTACATTTTTCCCCCGCCGGACATATCCGGCATTTTCCAGCGCCTGGATCGCCGTTTTGACACGGGTTTCGATATCGCACGCATTTTCGTCCCACCCCGCCTGCCTGGCGATCTCAAGAGGAGTACGCTGTACGCTCGGCCTGTTTTTCGTCAGACCTTTGATCGCTCTCCACACCTGCTGAATTTCACTGATGCTCAATTTGGTTTGATTCAGCAGCATAAAATGCTTATCCAAATCCTCATCGTGAAACAGAACATAACACTCGGCCTCCAGATTCTGATCCCTGCCCGCTCTCCCCGCCTCCTGCACATAGTTTTCCAGAGAATCCGAGATATCATAATGCACCACCAGCCCGACATTCGGCTTGTCTACCCCCATGCCAAAGGCGGAGGTCGCCACCATGACCTGCACCCTGTCTTTGATAAAGGCATCCTGATTTTCCTGCTTTTCCCCCCTGTCCATCTGGCCATGGAAGGGCAGAGCTGATATCCCGTCCGCGCAGAGCTTATCTGCAAGCTCGACGGTTCGCTTTGCCCTCGAAACATAGACGATAGCCGGACAGTTTTTTTGCTCCGCCAACAGACGGAGCGTCGTATACTTCTCTTCGTCGTTTTCTTTGTAAAGAACTTCGTACCTGAGATTCTTTCTGCTCGCCGACGAGGCAAATATTTCCAGCTCAAGATTCAGTTTGCTCTTAAAATATTCCCTGATATCACTGATAACCTTCTGCTTTGCAGTCGCGGTAAGGCAGGATACCGGAATTGATTCAGACAGCTGCTTTTTCTCCTGAAGCTGCCGGATGAAATCCCCGATATACAGATAGTCCACCCTGAAATCCTGTCCCCAAGCCGAAAAACAGTGTGCCTCATCAATGACAAACCTTGCGATCGTCCTCTTCATCAGCAGCTGTTCAATGGTATTGGAGCGCAGCGACTCCGGAGAAATATATAAGAGCGAAGCCATACCATTCTCCACCCGTTCCAATGCATCCGCCCGCTCAATGGGACTGATCATTCCGTTGATCGCGACAGCGTCCACAATGCCGCGCTTATCCAGATTATCCACCTGATCCTTCATCAGTGATTGAAGCGGTGAGATCACGACGGTCAAAGCCTTTGACACCGCTCCGGCAATCAGGGCCGGCAGCTGAAAGGTTATGCTCTTGCCTCCCCCAGTGGGAAATACGGCCAGAATGGATTTATGGTCAACCGCTGCCTGCACTGCCATCTCCTGCAGATTTTCCCCCTCAAATTTCCGAAAATCATCATATCCGAATATCTGTTTGAGCCGTTTATGGATGTCCAGCTTCTCCCGACAATAGGGACACTTCGCATAGCAGGGGGTATTGCGCAGCTTTTGGATCACATAAAAAACAGCCGGAAAGCTCCGGATGACCCAGCCGGGAATCATGGAAGCGTTATCCTGCGCATAGATCATGGCCAATACATAGGCAAGCTCTACCGGAAACCGCGCTACAAGCTCTTCCAGGTCACAGTTTGCGCAGATTTGATTCCGGTAAAAATCCCTGATCAAATCCACCGCATTTTTTTCCGCCATGTTTTTGTCAGGGAGAATGCCCACATAAGAAAAAAAGCCCTGAAACTCTTCCCTTGGGCTAAGAAGCACCGCATAGATCTCCCTCTGCAGGGAGTGCATATTCCGGAAGGCATTCACCTCGTCATAAAACAGTTCCATCGCTTTTTTACAGTCATTCAGCGGATTGTTCAGCTCGTCCACCTGCAGCTTGTCATCCTTTAACAGCGCATGGCACGGCCTCTCCGGAAAGCAAAGGGGAGACAGGTACAGCGTGTCTATCAGGCCGCTGATCCCTGCCTCCCGCATTTCCTGCGTTATGTATTTGGCATCATGATGGACGATGTTATGACCGCAAAGATACCTATTTTCACCGG
>CAZNQZ010000317.1:0-2184 GCA_964575245.1 uncultured Lachnobacterium sp.
CTGACATTTGATTGTCCTCCTACATATATTAAATTTAAATTGCAAGCTTAATCCAAAAAGCAGACATCCGAAGATCCCCGCGTGAGTCCGGTGAGACCGGTCCGCGCAAGCTCCAGAATCTCATATCCTTCCAGAAGATCCAAAAATGCATCCAGCTTGTCCTGATGCCCCACCAGCTCGATCACCATCGAGTCGTGGGTCACATCCACAATTTTGCCGTGAAAAATCTCCGTCACATTCATGACGGCCTGACGCTCGGTGTCCTTTGCCCGGATTTTCACAAGGATCAGTTCCCTTGTCACCGAGAATCCAGGTTCCAGCTTTTTGATATCCAACACGTCCTCCAGCTTCTGGAGCTGCTTTTCTATCTGCTCTAAAATCTGCTCGTCCCCGCTCGCCACAATGGTGATCCGTGTATATTTCGGATCTGCCGTCACTCCCGAGGAAAAACTGTCAATATTGTATCCTCTGCGGCTGAACAGCCCGGATATACGGTTGGTAACGCCCGGATTGTTCTCCACCAAAAGGGATAACACCTGTTTTCGCATTCGATTTCCTGCCACCTTCCAAAAATCTATAACCCAATATAATACCAGACGGTTGATTTGTCAACCGCAGGATATCCATATTTGCCCGGCCATGTTATTTCCACCCGAAAAAATCTACTGAGAAAGCGCCGCGGAACCGCTGGTATAAATCAGCAGAAGGATTGATGCATCCGCGAGATCCACCGTCCCGCTTTTGTCAATATCCGCCGCCTTCTTCTCCACGTCAGTGAGCTGCTTCGTGTTGTTGTAAGCCTGAATGATGTACAGCACGTCGATCAGATCGATCCGGTTGTCTCCGTTCACATCACCGACGAGCCGCTCCGGCTCCGTGATCGTCACAGTACAGGTAGTTGTAGCCGCATACTGCAGCTCCGTGGCCGTCAGGTTGTCAACCGTTTCCACGGTGAGCACCACCGGGGTCGTCCCGGTCTTCGCCGCAGAACTTCCACCGGTGGACGGACGCCCGGCCTGGCCCGTAGAAGCGGACGACTGCCTCACCACACGGAAATTCAGATACATGAGGGTTCCTGTCGTCTTCACGTCGCCCTTCGCCGCAAGGTTCACGGTCAGCTTTGACCCCGCCTGCGCCATCGTATAGCTGTTAAGCTCCACATTTTTCTGGTATGCGTCCGAAATGGTCACCGATTCAAATGCCAGCTTTGCCGGATCGAAGGTCACGGAAACTCCCAGCGAAGAGAAGCCCTCGTTGATTACCAGCTCTACGGGCACCGCAACCGTGTTGGAGCCGGATACCGGATCTGTCCCGAGGATGACCAGCTTCGCCCTGCCGGTACCTGTGCCCGGATTCTGGGTTTTCTTCGTGATCGTCACCTGACTGAAGGCCTTCGCTTCGTCGAGCAGAAATACATCACCCGCCTGATTTTTTACCCCCTCCGCGACAAGATCCACCGTCGTCGTCGTTTCCGCAGGCGCCGACCCCGACCCTGTGCCGCCCGACTTGTTCAGCGCGCGAAAATTTATGTAACACAGAGTTTTACTCCCGCTGGTTTCCCCCGCGATATCAAATTTGACAGTCACCTTCGACCCGTTTGTCGGTCCGACAGAATAGGTGGCACTTTTCTTGAACTCATCCGTGAGCGTCACAGAATCAAACATCAGCTTCGTCGTATCGAAGGCCGCAGAAATATCCAACGAAGAAAAGCGGTCCTTCGAGGTAAATCTCACCGGAACCGAAATCAAATCATTCCCGGTCACCTTATCCGTCCCAAGTGCAAAACTTTTCGCCTTGGAATTGACGATCTTCAGGTTAACATCCCCCTCAAAGCTCCTCAAATCGTTCCAGCTTACCCACAGCCCCTCCAATCCAATATCGGCATTTGCCACAGACTTTACAACATTAAATCGAATGGTCAGTACCAGACCATCCTGTGATTTCGGATTCACTGAGCCGTTTTTACTCCGGACTAACAGCCGGTTATTTTCCCTCGCAGGATCGTTGACATCCCATTTGTCCGACAGCTCCGCCCCCTGCACACCGTCCGCTGTCAGAGGTCTGTATTTGTACTCTGCAGGAGACACCTCACGGATTCTGAGCACCGTATCATCGTATTTCAATTTTCCTTCAAATTCAGATAACGCCCCCCCGTGCATATGAAAAGTAACCTCCACAATGTCT
>CAZNQZ010000317.1:2194-2852 GCA_964575245.1 uncultured Lachnobacterium sp.
TCAGAGACACCGCGCTGGTCATCATCTCAAACTTCCCATTCTCCGTTTTCACCGCAGTTGCCGCCGGCACCGTAACCACCTGCGCGCCCATCGTCACAAAAATAACCGCCGCCGCCAGCAGACCGGAAATCCACTTTTTCATAAAATCCCCTCGCTCCTTGATTCTGTGGTTCAATAATTTCTCTTATTTTATCATTTTTCTGCAAAATATGCAATCCTTCCTGAATCTATTTTCTTTTGAATTTCCCTTCGGTCACGTCTGTTTTATACATTTACGCAAAAAATATTGCGTATGCGCTATTTTCATATTACAATAAGCACATCCAGGCAATTGCAAAATCTGTAACTATTCAGCCCAATTTCGGAAGGAGGATTCATATGCCATTTGCACAAGCCAAACTATATACTGAGGAAGATTATTACCATCTGCCGGAGAATGTCCGGGCAGAGCTGATCGAGGGGAACCTGATTTATAACCAGGCGGCGCCCTCCAGAATCCATCAGGCAATACTCAGTGAATTACACACAGTCATAAACAATTATATCAAGTCAAAGGGCGGCTCCTGCCGTGTCTATCCCGCCCCCTTCGCCGTCAAGCTGAGGGAGAACCGCAAAACCATAGTAGAGCCGGACATAAGCGTTATCTGTGACAAGAACA
>CAZNQZ010000318.1:0-2826 GCA_964575245.1 uncultured Lachnobacterium sp.
TATTACGGTTAGTGATATATTGTAATTACAGTAAACGTAATAGAGGGAGATATTGATGAGAGACAATGCGAAAGGCGGCGCGTTGACGGAAGTGACATTCTATGTGTTGCTTTCCCTGTTTGAGCCGAGGCATGGATACGCGGTGATGCAGTTCATTGAAGAGAAAACGGGCGGACGCCTGTCGCTGGGGGCAGGAACCCTGTATGGCGCAATCAAGCTTCTGGAGGAGAAGGGCTGGATTACTCTGTGCGCCGATAAAGGGGGGAGGAAAAAGGAATATCTTATTACCGCTCTTGGCAGGGAAATTGCGGTGAAGGAGCTGGAAAGGTTGAAAGAGCTGTCACAGACAGCGGAAAAAATTATCGGAGGCTGCCATGAATAAAAAATGTTATCGCTATTACTGGGGCCTGCTGGCATTGCAGGCGAAATGGCTCAACAAAATGTCAGACAGGGGATTCCGGCTGGTCCGCACGGGTAAGCTGCTCTATGAATTTGAGCCCTGCGCCCCCGGACAGTACCGTTACTGCGTTGAGTTTATCGGGCATAAATCGGCGGAGAGCGCCAGAGATTATGCCTGTTTTTTGGAGGATCTGGGCTATCGCGTATTTTTTAAAAATATCAACCTCAACTGGAACGTGGGAAAGGTTGAGGTGCGCCCATGGGCCGAGCGGGGCGGTCGGATTGCCACAAACAGCACTACGTTTAACCGGGAGCTTTTGATTGTGGAAAAAGAAAATGACGGCAGACCCTTCGAGCTTCACACTACCCATGAAGATCGGATCCGTTACTGTAAAGCCCTGCGCCGTCCGTGGCTCTTTTTGTTCCTGGTGTCGATGGGCTTGGGCATCTTCCTGCGCGCCTGGGTGTGGTTTATTTTCGGTGTGATCGCGGCATTCGGTTTGCTGATCTGTCAGGTTGAATTGTCGCGGCAGAAGAAGGCGGCAGGGATAAGGGAATGACGCGCTTGACGGTGAGATTTCTGACTGCTATATTCATATGGTATTGTATAATTTATACTGCGCACCAGTTAAATTTACAGTACAACCCGACTGCAGACCGTCAGCCAGTCACTTCCCCGGAAGCATCACTGTAAATTCTGGCGGTCTGCAGTATAATAGGAGGAAATCTTTTAATGTATATAAAAGTATATAAGGGTGAAGGTCGGATATTGGTGATTCCGGTTATAGATGTTAAAGATGCCCAGTGGTTTGTCCGTATGCCGGATATGGCGGGCAGTCTTGAAATCGGTCAGGCGGTGCTTGATGCTCTTAACATTATAAAAAAGGCGGTTTCCGAGGGATATCAGTGGGATCGGAACGTGGTTCCAGCGTGGCAGGCGAATTCAAAGTATAAGGGCTGGGTTTCCTTTTGGAAACATAATCATTTTGCTCATATAAATATTTCTGAGGATGGGCAGTACAATATTTATATGCAAAGAAGATCTGAAAGAATACCAGGAAATTTTGAGGAATATTTAAAGGACATTTTTCTAGCAGCGGATGCAACTGCAGAAGAAATCGGAAATGCCGTGATGGAAGCATTTGAAGCCTCCGAGGTTTACTATCGGGAGCATAAGGACACGGAGTCTTGGCGGAAACAGCAGGTGGAGCTTCTAAACGGAACCACATTAAATCTCGTTTGCCCCAGGAATTCGCATTTTGAGGACTATGAGGACTGCGATGTAGCTGAAATTCACCAGTGCTATGCCTATCTGTCCGAGGAGGGCGCGGAACCGTCGGCGGAGTTTTTTGTGGGCATTGCGCCGGAGCTCGACTGCAATCTCGACGAGGCAAACGTGCGCGCCGCATGGGAGCGGGTATACGGGAAAGCGGATTCCTTTCATATGGAAACGGTAGACTACGGTATTTTTAAGTTCCGCGCGGAGATGCGCAGCCGCAAAATACATAAAACATCCTATTTCCTGCAGATAGACGAGCTGGAGCTGTTAGAATGCGGGATGCACGTCTACCAGCCCAACCGGCGAAAGAAAACCGACGAGAAGCTCGCGAAACAATTTGAGAAATTTGCAGCAGACTGCAGCTTCTAAACAAGTGGGGCAGACCTCGTCTGCCCCCTATTTTTCCCGGGCTGGATTCCAGTCCCTGTCATCATCCGAAACCGGGCGCGCACGAGCTTGTGTCTGTCCTCACTGATCTGTAGCAAGGTTCCGTCCAACATACATACATCCTTATTCCCCATACTTTTTATATAATCAAAATTCACAAGAAACGACTGATGGATTCTGATAAATCGTGTCCCGCGCTCCGCGAGCTGTTTTTCCAAATCATTCATTTTCCCATAGAATTTTGTTGCCTTCTCATCATACGTTGCAGGTTCAGGCTGTATATTTTCTGCCGCATGAATCGTAATGACCCTGTTACAACTCGAAAAATAAATGATTTTATCCAGAGGGAGTTTAAAACATATTTTATGAAAGGTGTAGGAAAAATACTCCGGCCTTTGGGCTATGCGTTTATATGCTGCCCAAAAAGCGGATCGAAAGGCCACAATATCAATCGGTTTTACTAAAAGACGAAACGGTTCTGCGTGATGTATCACGTCCTGCTTTACTTCGTAAGTGGAGAAAATAATAATAAGCGCAGGAATATCCCTATGCTTTATTAACTTTGCTATATGAACTCCGTCAGGCTGTTTCGTCCCATTGTCGAGATAGATCAGGTCATAATATGCCCCTTGACAAATGTGCTTCACAAGTGCCATACCATCGAAAAAGACCGAGCAGTCTACTCCGATATCCCGCTCGCCAGCTAAGTTATATATCATTTCTTCAATACGAAAGGCCCCAGACTCATCGCTGTCACAAAT
>CAZNQZ010000319.1:0-2822 GCA_964575245.1 uncultured Lachnobacterium sp.
CAACTACATGATTATGCAGAGCTATGATTTTTACATGCTGTTCCAGAAGTACGGCTGCAACATGCAGTTCGGCGGCGACGACCAGTGGAGCAACATGCTCGGCGGGACGGAGCTGATCCGCCGCAAGCTCGGGAAGGACGCCCACGCCATGACCATTACGCTCCTGACCGACTCCCAGGGGAACAAGATGGGAAAGACTGCCGGGAACGCGGTGTGGCTCGATGCGAACAAGACCTCGCCCTTTGAGTTTTTCCAGTACTGGAGAAACGTGGCGGATGCGGATGTCTTAAAATGTATGCGCATGCTGACCTTCCTTCCCATCGAGGAGATCGAAAAGATGGGCGGCTGGCAGGGCGAGCAGCTCAACGAGGCCAAGGAGATCCTTGCTTACGAGCTGACAAAGCTGGTGCACGGCGAGGAGGAGGCCGCAAAGGCGAAGGAGGCCGCTCACGCGCTGTTCGCCGGAGGCGGGGACCTGGCAAACATGCCCACCGTGGAGGTGACGGAGGCGGATTTCGCGGAGCGTGACATGGACATCATGGCGGTTCTGGTGAAGGCCGGCCTGTGCGACAGCCGGGCGGATGCACGCCGTGCCGTGCAGCAGGGCGGCGTCTCGGTGGACGGCGAGAAGGTCACGGACATCGGTACGACCTATCGGCTGGCGGACTTTGCGGGGGACGGCAGAGTGGTCAAACGGGGCAAAAAAACTTTTGCGAAGGTGATTTCGAAGTAAATGGTATCAGGTTTTATGTTAATACTTGACATGTAAGCCAAAAAGAGAGGGGGAATTTTATGGTTCACATTGTAGCTGACAGTACCTGTGACCTGTCGAAGGAGCTGGTTGAGAAATACAAGATTGCCATTGTGCCGCTCAACATTGTGCTGGGGGATCAGGAATATGCGGACGGCGTGGACATCACGCCGGATGAGATCTATCGCTGGGCGGACGAGAATAAGGCGACGCCGAAGACCTCTGCGCCTCCGGTGGAAAAGGTGGTGGACACTTATCAGACGCTGCTCTCTCCGGGGGATGAGCTGGTGGTCTTCTCGATCTCGGAGTCCATGTCCTCCGCCAACTCGATTTTCCACATGGCGGCGACGATGGTTGATGCGGGCAGCCGGATTTATGTGATCGACAGCCAGAATCTATCCACGGGGATCGGCCTGCTGGTGGTTGAGGCGGCCATCATGGCGCAAAACGGGGAGACGGGAGAAGAGATCGCGCGCAGGATCAGGGAACTGGTTCCGCGTGTGCGTGCGAGTTTTGTTGTGGATACCCTTGTCTATCTCCACCGGGGTGGAAGATGCAGCGGCCTGTCCGCGATGCTGGGCAGCACCATCAAGCTGCATCCGCGCATTGTCGTGGAGAACGGGAAGATGCACAGCGATAAGAAATATCGGGGTGCGATGCAGAAGGTGATCCTGTCTTATGCGAAGGATTTGGAGCCTGCGATGCGGGGCGCCAAAAAGGATCGGGTGTTTATCACGCATTCCGGCGCGGACGCGGAGGTGGTCGATGAGGTGAGGGCCTATCTTGAGAATCTGCAGCTGTTCGACGAGATTTTAGAGACAAGAGCCGGAGGCGTGGTTTCCAGCCATTGCGGCCCGGGGACCCTCGGGGTTTTATTTATTGAGTAAAGATCATTTGCAGTCAGGGCTCCGCTCCACAAATGGAGCACCTTATTGCATTTGCTGAAGGCAGATTTTGTATGAGCTGACGTTCAAGAGGTAGGAGGAATATTTGATGAAGGATTTAATTGCACGCTCAAAGACGATGGTGGAGACGGCGCAGAGCCAGAAGGGCATGTTGTGGATTTTGGAGCTCCTGTTGTTTATCGGGGTCTTTTTGGTGAGTACCTGCGCGGAGGGATTTGTGCAGCTTCCGGCGTCCATGTTTGCGATGTACACGGATTCGGAGTATCTGGAGGCTGCCTCCAGCGGCGACCCGCAGCGGCTGCTTGAGATCGCTCAGGCGGTCAGTGAGCGTATGATGAGCAAGGACTGGTATATGGTTTTGATGCTGTTTTCGACTGCGCTCATGATTGGAGTGGTGTTTTTGTTCTGCCGCTTTTTGCAGAAGCGGAAGCTGCGGACCCTCGGCTTTGTGAAGCACGGCTTGGTGAAGGAATATCTGCTCGGTGTTCTATTTGGTTTCCTTTTCTTTTCCGTGTGTGTGGGGCTGGCGCTTCTGACCGGAGGCCTGAAGTTTGACGGGTTTTCCGAGACATTTTCGATCGGTATCTTTATCCTCTATCTGCTGGGCTACATGGTGCAGGGCATGGCGGAGGAGGTGCTTTGCCGCGGTTACTTCCTTGGCTCCTACGCGAGGCGCTACCCGGTATACGCCGCTGTGCTCGCCAACGCTCTGTTATTTGCGGCACTGCATTTGATGAACAGTGGAATCAGCGTACTGGCATTTGTCAACCTGACGTTGTTCGGCATCTTTGCGTCTCTGTACTTTATTCAGAGGGGCAGTATCTGGGGAATCGGCGCGTTTCACAGCATCTGGAATCTGGTACAGGGAAATTTCTACGGCATCCGCGTCAGCGGGATGAAATCTTCCTGCTCGGTGTTTTCGATGACTCCGGTGGAGGGAAAGGAGCTGTTCAGCGGCGGCGCCTTCGGGATCGAGGGCAGCCTGATCTGTACAATTGTTCTGTCCGCAGGGATTGTCGGGCTTTTCTTATTATTAAATAAGAAGAAGACGGCGGACCCTTCCGCGTCATCCGGCAATGGAATCGAGTAGGGGAGATTCTTCGCCCCTACCCGCCGCGCGGCCCGCATCCGGCATTGCCGGAAATTTTCCTTTTGCGGGCCTGCGC
>CAZNQZ010000320.1:0-2802 GCA_964575245.1 uncultured Lachnobacterium sp.
GCAGGGACGGCTTTCCGGTCAGGTCGGTGTAGCGCATCAGCGCCTCCTTCATCGTCGGGCCGTTGAAGAAGAAATAGTCCAGCACCCCGCCCGCAACACTGAAAGCGGTCTTTGTCACGTTCTCCGTGGCAAACTCAAAGGAAACCCGCTCCGGATGGTTCACCAATACCCCGTATCCCCGGTTGGAGAGAAAGAACGGAATATTCTTGTAGGATTGCTCGGTGCTCGTGCCGCCGTCCTCGTTGTAGATCTCGATGGACTGCCCGTTCTTCACAAAGGGCGTAAAGCGCTCTCCCGTGCCGTACAGGAGCTCTCCCACGCCGATGGAGAGCTGCTGGCGCATGTAGGTGTTTTTGCAGTCGCCCTCCGTGTCGTAATAATCCCCATGCCAGTCCGTCTTCATGAGGGCAAGGTCGCGCATACCGCTCTCAGTGATGACCTCCCCGTCCCGAATATACTGCATGGCCCAGTTTTTCTTCCCGATTTTGAGCGACAGCGCGCCGCTGGAAACGGTGATCGTCTCCTCATCCTCCTCGGTCAATAATGGCTGCGGATGCTCCAGATTCAGCGCAAACGATGGCTGTTTGGGCAAAACGCCCCGGTGATGGCAGGTCCGGACCCGCAGGACATCCGGCGCGGGCGACGTGATGCGTATGGTCAGATTGATCCCCCCAAGCGTACTGCCCCGCCCGTATATTCTGCCCGTAGGCGCGCACAGCGTCACCTCGTACTCGCCGACCGCGGATTCAAACACCTCCTGCGGCGAAAAGCACGCCACGCCCTCCTTCAAAAGCCAGCAGCCGTTTCCAAATTTCATACACTTTGTCCTTTCTAATGCGATCGCCCTCCATCAGGGCATAATCTTGTAGTAGTCAAAATCCGCATACCCTCCGGTCTCCTTCGTCGTATAGTGGAAGAGCCAGCTCCTTGCGCCCATGAAGGTCGTAGAGGTGGAAAAGCCCATTTTCAGAGTGTTTCCCAGCGTCTCCCAGTGCTCCCCGTCCAGACTGTAGGAAAAGCTCGCAGTATCTGCAGAGCGGAACTGATATTCGATCCGCAGCCACACCGCCTGCCCCTCCGCCAGCGGCTCCTCCACCGTGGCGTTGGGCTCGGAAAACGCCTTCTTAAACTCGCCGTTTGCCTGATATATATAGCGTTCCCCCTGCTCGTCGCAGAGCACTCCGATCATTCCGTAGTGGTCCGCCACGGCGCATAATCCCGCGTAGCTGCCCGGCTTCATGCCGTCCGTCTCCAGCTTGACCTCGGACACACAGAGGGGTCCCACCGTTCGCTGGGTCAGGGAGTTGTGCGCGTAGTAGACATTATCTACCGCCTTATCCGTCTTAATCCGGTAATAGCCCTCCCTCTCAGTGACCGACCAGTAACCGTTCCTTGGATTGTGATTCCACTGCCACGCCTTGTCAAGCGGTTCCCCCTCCACGTAATCAAATTCATCGCTGGCCGTAAACGCGTTTTCCTTTCCCGAATCCGGCAGGTTCAGTTTCGCCTCGAACGCAGTGCCCAGCGTGCCAAAGCTCCCGCCCGCGCCGTAGACGCCAAGCATGGGCCAGCCTTCCTCCCACTTCACGGAGAGAATGGACGGCACTCTTCCCACCGCGCCCATATCCTGAAACAGGAATGCGTACCAGTCGCCAAACTGCGTGGAAACGATTCCTCCCTGCGCAAGGCCCGCCTTGGAGCTTCCGATACCGGCCTGATAAATCACCTTCTCCTCCCACGCGCCGCCTGCCAGAGTTTTCGAGCGGTAGCAGACCTGGGTCCGCATCCAGCGGTCCTTCGGGGAGGCGATGACAAACACATAATAGTAGTCCTCCACATGGTACACATGGGCGCCCTCCCACAGGGCCCAGTCGGAGCTGGAGAACAGCGCAGTGCCCGCCCCCACCTTTTCTATGGAATTCGACGCATCGTTGAGCTTTAACTCCTGCATCCGGCAGGTGCCGCCGCTGGCGGAGATCACATAGAGATGCCCGTCCTCAAGAAAGAGCGCCGGGTCATGGTAGCCCTCCCGGATGGAGTGTTTTACCCAATTGCCGTCTTCAATGTCGTCGGTGGTATAGATGTAAAAACCGTGGTTGTTGCTGCTGAAGCCCACGTAATAAAGCCCTGCCGACTCGTCGTACTTCAGCGAGGCCGCCCAGGAGCCCCGGCCATACATATCCTGCCCGTTCTCCAGATTGGTAATATCGTCCTCCTCAAAGGTGTCATAGACATAGTTGACAATCTCCCAGTGAACCAGATCCGTGGATTTCATCACCGGGACTCCGGGACAGAGGTTCATCGTGGTGCTGACCATGTAATAACAATCGTCCACACGGATAATGTCCAGATCCGGAATATCCGCATAGACCGTCGGATAAGTGGTGAGAACCTGCCCCCCGTTCCCATCCTGCGTGCCGGTCGTGTCCTTCTGCGTGCCGGTCGTGTCCTTCTGCGTGTCCGAGCCATCCGTCTGCGTACCGGTCGTGTCCTTCTGCGTATCCACGGTGTCCTGACTGCAGCCCGCCATGAGCAGCGCAAGCAGTAAAAATAATATTCCCTTTTTCAAACTGATCCTCCTTTTTATTTGCGATTCATATCAGAACAGCCGTCCCCATCTTGAAACCGATAGGACGGCTGTCATATGCTACAGTTTTACAAAACGCTCAGCCTCGTCGGAGAGACTTCCCGCAATCTCCCTGTTGTCGGTCATGGCGTCGGCAATCTCACCGATGTCCTTCACAAGATCTGAGGTGTTCATCGCAATCCTTGTAGTTCCGGCGGCGCTCTCGTCCATGGCAG
>CAZNQZ010000321.1:0-2794 GCA_964575245.1 uncultured Lachnobacterium sp.
AAGCTGACCTCTTTTCAGGTAATTACGCTTGGATTCTCCGCTGTCATATTATTGGGGACATTTTTTCTGATGCTGCCGGTATCGAGCCGGGCGGGAACCGGCACGCCTTTTTTTGACGCCCTGTTTACATCCACCTCTGCCGTCTGTGTGACCGGTCTTGTGGTTTATGATACGGTAACTTATTGGTCATGGTTCGGACAGCTTGTGCTCCTTCTTCTGATTCAGATTGGCGGTATGGGAGTGATCACGGTGGCGGCGGCCTTTGCCATGATTTCCGGCAGGAAGATCACACTGATGCAGCGGAGCACCATGCAGGAGGCGATTGCGGCGCCGCACGTGGGCGGTATTGTCCGGTTGACTCATTTTATCATAAAAACAACCCTTTTGATTGAGCTGACGGGAGCTGCGGTTATGGCTCCCGTATTTTGCCGTGACTTTGGAATCAGAGGAGTTTGGATGGCACTGTTTCATTCGGTGTCCGCTTTTTGCAATGCCGGCTTTGACCTGATGGGGGCGAAATCCCCCTTTTCTTCGCTGACCGGATATGTGGTGCAGCCGGTCGTCAATCTGACAGTCATGGCGCTGATCATTGTGGGCGGAATCGGCTTTCTCACATGGGAGGATATCCGGACGAATAAGCTGCATTTCCGGAAATACAGAATGCAGAGCAAGGTGATTCTATGGACGAATGCTTTTCTGTTGATTGTGCCTGCCATTTATTTTTTCTTCTGTGAGTTTTCGGCTCTTGAGCCGGGAGAAAGAACGTTTGCGTCTCTCTTTCAGGCGGTGTCGCCGAGGACGGCAGGTTTTAACACCGTTGATCTGACAGCGATGAGCGAGGCAGGAAGGTGGATGATGATTATTTTAATGCTGATAGGCGGCAGCCCCGGCTCTACTGCGGGAGGAATGAAAACAACCACCGTTGCGGTCTTGTTTGCCACGGCGATTTCAACCTTTAGGCATAGGGAAGAGGCCCATTTTTTCGGGCGGCGGATTGAGAACAGCGCTGTCAGAAATGCGGCGACCATTTTGCTGATGTATCTGGTACTGTTCTTTTCAGGCAGTCTGATGATCAGCATAATGGAAGGTATTCCCATGCTTACCAGCCTGTTTGAAACCGCTTCCGCGGTAGGGACGGTCGGTCTGACGCTGGGCGTTACGCCGGAGCTGGGCGTGCTGTCAAGGCTGATATTAATTCTACTTATGTTTTTGGGACGGGTCGGGGGACTGACCCTGATATTTGCGGCACTGTCCGGTACTAAGAAAACAGCGCAAAAGCTGCCGCAGGAAAAGATCACAGTGGGGTGAGGAGGAGAATTGCAGTATGAAATCGATACTTTTAATCGGACTTGGGCGTTTTGGAAAACATATTGCCCTGCATTTAAATGAGCTGGGGCATCAGGTTATGGCAGTGGACCAGGTGGAAGAGAGGGTAAACGCCGTACTTTCTTTCGTGACCAACGCGCAGATCGGGGACAGCACAAACGCGGATTTTCTGGAATCCCTTGGCATCCGCAATTATGATGCCTGTATTGTCGCCATAGGAAATGACTTTCAAAGCTCCCTGGAGACAACCTCCCTGCTAAAGGAGCTTGGCGCAAAACTGGTAGTATCCAGAGCGGCCAGAGATGTACAGAAAAAATTTCTTCTGCGCAACGGTGCGGACGAAGTGGTTTATCCGGAAAAGCAGCTGGCCAAATGGACGGCGATTCGCTACAGCTGTGACCATATACTGGATTACATGGAATTGGACGAGGAACATGCGATCTTTGAAATTCCCGTTCCGGAAGGCTGGGCGGGACAGAGCGTCGGTCAGATAGATATCCGTAAAAAGTACAATCTCAATATCTTGGGAATCTGGAAAAATGAAAAGATAGTGTTTTCTGTCTCTTCGGATATGGTTATCGAGGCTCAGGATACCATGCTGGTGCTTGGCAGGAATAAGGACATTCAAAAATGTTTCCGCATATAAGCGGATACTCCATCGCCTGAGTGGATAAAACTGTAATAAAAATCCATAAAATGGCAATTTTTATCGAAAAATGCAGAATTAATATAAAAAATGACACAAAAATGTGCGGAAATATGTAGAAATAACCCTAAAAATATGATATAATGCAGATGCGGAAATCAAAGCTAGCTTAATAGAGAAGGAAAGGAGGGCAGGGGAGTCAATGCAGGTCAGTTTTGAGCAATGCAAAACTGTGATACGAAAAAATCATTTTTGGAGGGTTAGTTATTATGAAACAAAGATGGAAAAAGCTGCTTAGCAGTGTATTGACGCTTGCCCTGCTGTTCGGAGTGATGCTTCCGTCTGGCAGTGCAGCTGCGGCGCAGGAGACATTGTTAAACACTTATGGGGAGCTGTTCGGTTATTCCGGGACATGCATTAATTTGAGCCAGCTGCGCGATGCGGATACGTTGGCGCACGTGAAAACTCATTATAACAGCATTACACTGGAAAATGAAATGAAGCCGGACGCCATGCTGGGTTATTCCCCGAGCCTGATCACACAGGAGGCGGCAAAAAATGCAGGCTACTATGTGCCGTCCTCCTGCACGGAAACCTATCTTCCGGCGATTAACTTCGATACGCTGGACGAGGTGCTCCAAATCTGTTATAACAACGGAATTTCCGTGCGGGCACATACCCTGGTCTGGCACAGCCAGACACCGGACTGGTTTTTCAGAGTCGGATATTCCAAGGATTACGGCTATGTGTCCGCTGCGCAGATGGATATCCGTATGGAATACTACATCAAGTCTGTTATGAATCATGTATACACAGGTCCTT
>CAZNQZ010000322.1:0-2782 GCA_964575245.1 uncultured Lachnobacterium sp.
AGGATAGAGAATACGAGAAGCGGAATATAGCGTTTCATATAGTGAAACACCTTTCCCAGCGTTGCGATCTGCCCGCGCATGTTATGCACCTTCTTTTTATCCGACATGTTGTGCACCTCCCTGTTTTTGAACATCCTCTTTCTTAAACTGGGACTCATAAATCTCCCGGTAGACCGCACAGCCCTGCAAAAGCTCCTCGTGCGTGCCGATCCCCGCCGTATGCCCGTCCTCCAGCACAATAATTTTGTCCGCAAACTGGATTGAGCTTGTCCGCTGGGAGACAATGAAGATGGTTTTATTTCCCCCAAGCTCTCTGAGTGCCGCCCGCAGCCTTGCGTCCGTGGCGAAATCCAGCGCCGAGGCGCTGTCGTCCAGAATCAGGATCTCAGGGTCCCTCACAATGGCCCGCGCAATCGCCAGGCGCTGCCTCTGGCCTCCGGAAAGATTCCTTCCTCCCTGCTCAATCCGCCGTTCAAGACCGTCCTCCCCGCTCACGATATCGGCGGCCTGCGCGGCATCAAGCGCTCTCCTCAGCTCCTCCTCCGTCGCGTCCGCCTTTCCCCAGCGCAGATTCTCCGCAACTGTTCCGGAAAAGAGCAGGGCCTTCTGCATGACAATGCCGATCTTATCCCTCAGCCCGGTGATCTCATAGTCACGCACATCGCGCCCGTCCACGAGCACGGCCCCCGACGACACATCGTAAAAGCGCGGAATCAGATGCACCACGGAGGATTTGCCGGAACCGGTTCCCCCGATAATCCCGATGGTCTGTCCCCGCTCCGCCACAAAATCAATGTCCGAGAGCGCCTCCTCCGAGGCTCCCTGGTAGGTCATGCACACGTGGGAAAACGCCACGGCAGGCGCATTTTGATCTTCGGCAGGGGCGCCTTCTGCGCCTCCCCGTATGGACGGCTGCACCTCAAAAATCTCCTGAATGCGGTTGCCGCAGGCGAGCGCCTTGTTGATCAGCAGAATCAGGTTTGCAAGCTTCACCAGCTCCACCAGAATCTGCGACATATAGTTGACAAGCGCCACGACCTCACCCCGCGTGATTACGCCGAAATACACTTCTTTCCCGCCAATCCAGATGACGGCGAGCGTCGCCGCGTTGACAATAATATAGGTCAGGGGATTCATCAGCGTGGACACGCGCCCGACCGCCATCTGCAGCCCCGCCAGCCGCTCGTTGCTTCGGTTAAACTCCGCTGTCTCCTCCGTCTCCTTATTGAATGCGCGGATCACGCGCGCACCCGTGAGATTTTCGCGCGTGTGCCCAAGTACCGCATCCAGGCTGGCCTGCACCTTTTTGAACATGGGGATGCTGTAAATCATGACGGAGAACACGACGAGGGACAAAAGCGGCACGGTGACGACAAAAACCAGCGCGCCGCGCACATTCACGGTAAACGCCATCAGCACCGCCCCAAAAACAATGAAGGGGGAGCGCAGAAACAGGCGCAGAACCATGTTCACGCCGGACTGCACCTGATTGATGTCGCTGGTCATCCGCGTAATCAGCGTAGAGGTTCCTGCCTGATCCAGCTCCTGGAAGGAGAGGCTTTCAATATGGGCAAAGAGCGCGTGGCGCAGCTTCGTAGAGAAGCCTACAGCCGCGCGCGCGGAGAAATACTGTGCGGTCACCGAGCAGGTCAGCCCAACCAGCGCCAGCAGAACCAGCACGCCGCCCATTCGATAGATCTGCGCGCGATCTTCCGCGGCAATGCCGCGGTCGATGATTGCAGCCATCACCAGCGGGACAATCAGCTCAAAGGACGCCTCCAGCAGCTTAAACAGCGGCGCCAGCACGCACTCCCTTCTGTATCCCTTTAAATATTCCAGCAGTTTTCTCATCACTCATCTCCTATCCACAATCGAAGAGGGTGCCGTCCTCCGACAGCCCCCTCTCATCGTTCTCTCACATTCCCAGCGCAAGCCTTCCCGCCGAATGTTCTTCTGCAAAACGTTTCAAAAACCGGCTTCGATTGCACGGTTTCCCGTAAAAGTACCCCTGTATGCAATCCGCCGAAAGACTCTCGATCTCGCTGAGCTCATCCATCGTTTCCACGCCCTCCACACAGATCTTTAAGTCAATGCTGTGCACCAGCTGGATGATATGCATCATGAGCTGACGCTCGTAATAGTTCTTTAACGCCTTCACCGTAAATCCCCGGTCCAGCTTGACAATGTTTGGCATGATGCTGCTGATGGACTGAAGATTAGAGTAGCCCGTCCCAAAATCGTCAATCGCGATCATCACGCCGTACTGTCTGAGCTTATCCCATAGCCTGCGCACCGTGGGGGTGTTCTCCACATACCCGCTCTCCGTCATCTCTACGATCAGACAGTCGGGGCTTAAGCCATAATGGGCAAGCGAGCTCACGATCTCATCGTAAACCCGGCTCTTTAGCACCTGCACATAGGAGACATTCACACTGATCTTGAACTCCGGAAAGATTCTCCGGGTCTCCTCGCACATCGACAACGCCTGATCGATCACCCAGCGTCCGACCGGAATTATCAGGCCGCTCTCCTCGAGAATGGGGACAAACTCCGTCGGTGACAGCGCCTCTCCTTTTGTGGTGGTGTAGCGCAGCAGGCTCTCCGCCGCATAGAGCTCGGGATTCCCGACCTTCATGATCGGTTGGAAAAACAGTTCAAATCCCGCATAATTGTGCGAAACCGACCGGCGCATCTCCGTCAGAATATCCCGCTTGCGAAGAAAATCTCTGTAGTCCTGCTCCTGAAAGCGGTACAGCTGGTTCTTTCCCAGCACCTTTGCCTC
>CAZNQZ010000323.1:0-2768 GCA_964575245.1 uncultured Lachnobacterium sp.
CGGCTCGTCAAAAAACAACAACATATTGAAAATTATTTCATATCGTCCCCCACATCTGCTTTTTTTCGACATATTATTTCAAAAATGTTTCCGTCCTCTGTCCTGACAGTGAACCGGTTATTCCGGTCGTCTGCATTCAGATCCGCAATCCCCATCCCATCGCTGTCGTTGAGCAGATCAAAAAGCCTGTCCTTAAAATAGTTCAATTCCATTCTATCGTTCCACTTTCCCATTTATAGTCTATTAGGTTATATTATATAACCTTTTAGGATCTATTGCAATCCCCCCATATGATATAGTCTAATAGTGAATAAAATAAATGCTAACAGCTTTTGAAATGGGTGGAAAAATGAAAGGAAAAGAATTGGGCAAACGGATCAAGATGGTGAGAAAAGACCGTGGATTCACGGCAGAGAAGCTGTCAGAAATATGCAATATCAACGCAACCTATCTCCGGCAGATTGAAGGCGGGGTCAAGATTCCCAGCCTGCCTGTATTTATCAATATATGCAACTCGCTGAAAATCTCTCCTGACTATCTGCTGCAGGATTCATTGGAAGGGAATGAGGTCAGCCAAATTCGGGAATTGACAGAGCTTTGGGAAAACACACTGCCCGGACAGCAGGAAATCGCCGTTGCCATGATCCGGGCAGTATTGGAGCGCAGGAAAGCTGACTGTACTTAAAAATCACGGGTTCCTTTTCCCGACATAATCAACCTACCCGCCGGCTCACACCTTCGGAATCCCCGCAAAACCGGCCTCCAGTTCCGCGTCCGTGGGAATATAATCCGACATTTCGCCGTTGTTGAATTTCTCATATGCAACCATGTCAAAATATCCTGTTCCGGTAAGCCCGAATACAATGGTCTTCTCTTCGCCTGTTTCCTTGCACTTAATCGCCTCGTCAATGGCTACACGAATCGCGTGAGAGCTTTCCGGCGCGGGCAAAATTCCCTCTACTCTTGCGAACTCCACCGCCGCTTCAAATACTGCTGTCTGCTCTACGCTCCTCGCCTCCATCAGACCGTCATCGTACAACTGTGACAGCGTGCTGCTCATGCCGTGATAGCGCAATCCCCCCGCATGATTGGAGGAAGGAATAAATCCGCTCCCCAAAGTGTACATCTTTGCCAGAGGACAGACTCTTCCGGTATCACAGAAATCATAGGCATAACGCCCTCTGGTCAGACTCGGGCAGGAAGCCGGTTCTACCGCGATAAACCGGTAATCCTTCTCCCCCCTGAGCTTTTCACCCATAAACGGAGAAAGCAGGCCTCCCAGATTTGAACCGCCGCCTGCACATCCGATTATGATATCCGGTTTAATTCCATATTTATCCAGCGCAGTCTTCGTCTCCAGACCGATGACGGACTGATGCAGCAGCACCTGGTTGAGCACACTGCCCAGTACATAGCGGTATCCCTCCGCGGAGGTTGCCGCCTCCACCGCCTCAGAAATCGCACAGCCCAGGCTTCCCGTGGTGCCGGGGTGCTCCTTTAAAATCTGCCGTCCGACATTGGTCGTCTCTGAAGGGGACGGCGTAACGCTTGCGCCGTAAGTCCGCATAACCTCGCGCCGGAACGGTTTCTGCTCATAAGAAACCTTTACCATATAGACCTTGCAGTCCAGCTCCAGATAAGCGCACGCCATCGAGAGGGCCGTGCCCCACTGTCCGGCTCCAGTCTCGGTGGTCACACCCTTTAGGCCCTGCTTTTTCGCATAGTAGGCCTGTGCGATCGCAGAGTTCAGCTTATGGCTCCCGCTGGTATTATTCCCCTCAAACTTATAATAAATTTTCGCCGGGGTTTGCAGCTTCTTTTCCAGACAATATGCCCGCACCAGCGGAGACGGCCGGTACATCTTATAAAAGCTCCTGATCTCCTCCGGAATACTGATGTAGGGTGTCTGATCGTCCAGCTCCTGCTGCACCAGCTCCTCACAGAATACCTGCCCCAGCTCCTCCGCGGTCATCGGCTCTAAGGTCGCCGGGTTCAAGAGCGGCGCCGGCTTGTTCTTCATATCCGCGCGCACGTTATACCACTGCGTGGGCATCTCCTTTTCCTCTAAATAAATTTTGTACGGAATTTCCTTCGCACTCATGCTTCCTCCATTCTGAATCGCCGCAAAGCCGGGCGGTCTCACGCATATCTGCCCTGCGGCCTCTCCCCTTCAATTAGTCTTATACAGTATAGCATACAAAAAAGAATTTACAATATTCATTTTTTCCTCTCATCCGTCACAAAGTGTTTTACCGTCTTCTCCGGGTGCTGCAGCTCCGATTTGAAGAATTCGGGATAGACCGTAATTGTTTCATCCGCGGACACCCATCTCAGATGCTCCCTGCTGTCATCCTCCGTGAAGCTGTCGCTCACAGGCGCAAAGTCATCCGGCACTTTCATGTAGAAGAAAAACGAAATCTCATAGATCAGTTTTCCGAGATTTGTCGGAGCGTCCCCATAAAAATAATTCTCATGCACAAAGCCCAGCCGGTCGATCTCCATTTGAATGCCAGTCTCCTCCATGACCTCCCGGATGACCGCTTCTTCCGCCGTCTCACCGAATTTGATACGACCGCCGACAGAATACAGATAGTCTGCGCGCTCATTGCCAACCATCAAAAATTTCCCATCCCGCAGGATAATGGCGCCGACACGAATATTGATCAGGCCATCCCCGCAGGAAACCGTCATATCACTGCTCACAGTCTGTTCCTCCTCATGCTCCCGGAATTTTGTCCTTCCTGTATGCCATCTACTATAGCACACCT
>CAZNQZ010000324.1:0-2761 GCA_964575245.1 uncultured Lachnobacterium sp.
ATCCTTCCCACTCTCCATGAAGATTATGATCACAATATTTCGCATCTAACTCTTTTCCATTCGCCAGATTAGAAATAACTGTATCCATAATTTTTGTATTGTACCCTCTTTTTATAACAGTTTTCAAATCCTTTTTGAATCTATTTGTGGCTTTTACTGTGTACATTCGTCTTCCACCTCTTTCAATAATTCTTGAAAACTGCTGTAACTTTTGTAGCATTCAGGATGTTCTTTCATAACTTCCACTTCTGCAAAAGCCTTTAATGTTTCCATATTGGGAACTTCTAAAGTTGGTTGAAATGGTAATCCTTGTTCTCTAATTGCCTGTTTTGCTGTCATAATAAAGAATGTAGTCATATCCATTCCTATATTTCCAAGAAGTTCTTGAAGTTGTGCCTTTAAATCTTCATCCATTCGCATTGTTATATTAGTTGTTGCCATAATATCAACTCCCTTCTTCTCCACAATTATACTACCCACAAAAAATTTAGTCAATACGTTGTCAGTGCTGTGCACAATAAAAATCTAATGAAACGATGATTTAATCAGCGCTTCATTAGATTTCCTTGCCTTTCTTGCATTATTTTTGGATATTATTGAGTGTTCTCAACTGTTCTCAAACTTCTTCAAAATAAAAAAGCTCAGAACGCACTATTTCAGCGGTTTCCTGAGCTTTTTCTTGATGCCGGCGGCGGGACTTGAACCCGCACGCCATCGCTGGCAATGGATTTTGAGTCCACCTCGTCTGCCAATTCCAACACGCCGGCACGAACAATTATTATCTTAACATATGCATTTCCCATTTTCAAGCAAAAATTGCATTTCTTGCAAAACAAACAGTAAATCCATTGATTTTCCCGGCAACAATCCATACAATAAGAGAAAATCCTCTGAGGGAGAATTCATATGATGAATGAGAAATCTACCGAAAAAATCAGGGATGCCGAGTTCCGGAGAACCGCCAACCGCGTCTCCGCAGTGAGCATCGTCGGCAACCTGCTGCTCTCTTTATTTAAATTATTTGCCGGAGTGTTCGCGCATTCCAGCGCCATGATCTCAGACGCGGTGCACTCTGCGTCCGACGTGTTTTCCACCTTCGTGGTGCTCATCGGCATCCATGTGTCCTCCAAGGAGGCGGACGAAGATCATCCCTACGGACACGAGCGCTTGGAGTGCGTGGCGGCCATCATCCTTGCCACCATCCTGCTCATCACCGGGCTGTCCATCGGGATCTCGGCTGTCCGCACGATTGTGGAGAACAATTACGGGGATCTGGAAAGCCCCGGCATCCTCGCACTGATCGCGGCAGTCGTGTCGATCGTGAGCAAGGAGGCCATGTTCTGGTACACCATAGGCAATGCCAGACGGATCAATTCCGCCGCCCTCGTGGCGGATGCATGGCACCACCGCTCAGACGCCCTCTCCTCCATCGGCGCGCTGATCGGCATTGCAGGCGCAAGGCTGGGCTATCCGGTTCTGGACGCCGTCGCCAGCCTGGTAATCTGCGTCTTCATCGCAAAGGCATCCTACGACATCTTTAAGGACGCCATAGACAAAATGGTAGACCATTCCTGCGACAGCGAGACCGAACGGCAGCTCGCGGAATTTATCCGCGGGGAGGACGGCGTCCGGAAGCTGGACAGCCTGCTGACCCGGGTGTTTGGCACTAAGATTTATGTGGACATCGAGATCGCGGTGGACGCGGATCTCTCCCTGCAGGACGCCCACGCAATCGCCGAACAGGTCCATGACCATATTGAACAGCGCTTCGAGACTGTCAAGCACGTGATGGTGCATGTAAACCCGTACAATGCCGGGACAGCACGATAAAACAGAAAATGAAAGGCTATTCTATGTATGATGTGATTATTATCGGGGCAGGCCCCGGCGGGATCTTCTCCGCCTATGAGCTGATGAAGAAAAAGAGCGCGCTTAAAATCGCCGTGTTTGAAGCCGGCCACTCGCTCAAGCAGCGCAAATGCCCCATCGACGGAGACAGGATAAAGAGCTGCATCCGCTGCAAAACCTGCGCAATCATGAACGGTTTTGGCGGTGCCGGCGCATTCTCCGACGGAAAATACAATATTACTAACGATTTCGGAGGCACGCTGTACGAGCACATCGGCAGGGAGTGCGCCTTTGAGCTGATGCGCTATGTGGACGAGATCAATGTCTCCCACGGCGGCGAGGGCACAAAAATGTACTCCACTGCCGGGACAGCCTTAAAAAAGAGGTGTATGCAGAACAAGCTGAAGCTTCTGGACGCTTCCGTACGGCACCTCGGCACGGACGTCAATTACGTGGTTCTGGATCATCTCTACAACGAGATGAAGCATCACATCGACTTTTTCTTCGACACGCCCATCGAGAGGGTTGAGGTTCTGGACACAGGTTACCGGGTACATGCAGCAGATCAGTCTTACGACTGCGGCATATGCATAATCTCGGCGGGCCGCAGCGGCAGCAAATGGATGGAGCGGGTATGCGCGGATTTGGATATTCCCACCAAATCCAACCGCGTGGATCTCGGCGTCCGGGTGGAGCTGCCCGCGGTGATCTTTTCCCACCTGACCGATGAGCTCTACGAGAGCAAGATCGTGTACCGCACGGAAAAATTCGAGGACAATGTCCGCACCTTCTGCATGAATCCTTACGGCATCGTGGTCAACGAAAACACCAACGGAATTGTCACTGTGAACGGGCACAGTTACGACAGCCCCGAGCTTCGGACGGAAAATACAAATTTTGCCCTGCTGGTGTC
>CAZNQZ010000325.1:0-2761 GCA_964575245.1 uncultured Lachnobacterium sp.
GCTATGAAATTATACGAGAAACTGTCAAGCGGGGAAGAAACACTTTCCCTCATCGGCCTTGGCTATGTCGGGATGCCGATTGCCGTAGAGTTTGCAAAGCGCGGAGTAAAAGTCATCGGTTTTGACGTAAACGAGGCGAAAATCAATACCTACCGGTCAGGCACAGACCCGACGAAGGAAGTCGGAAATGATGCGGTCAGAAACACCACCGTGGAATTTACTGCAGAGGAAAAGGAGCTGCGCAGGGCCAGATTCCACATCGTGGCCGTGCCGACGCCCGTTAATAAAGACCACACGCCGGATCTTACACCGGTGGAGGGTGCAAGCCGTATCCTTGGCCGGAATCTGGAAAAAGGATCCATTGTCGTGTATGAATCCACAGTCTATCCGGGCGTGACGGAGGAAATCTGCGTGCCGATTCTGGAGCAGGAGTCCGGATTAACATGCGGTGTCGATTTTAAGGTGGGATATTCCCCGGAGCGCATCAATCCCGGAGACAAAGTGCACCGCTTATCGTCCATCACAAAGATCGTTTCCGGCATGGACGAGGAGACCTTGGACACCGTGGCAAAAGTGTATGAGATTGTTGTGGATGCCGGGGTCCACCGTGCAGAGAGCATCAAAGTTGCCGAGGCGGCAAAGGTCATCGAGAACAGCCAGCGCGACATCAACATAGCCTTCATGAACGAGCTGTCCATCATATTTAATGAGATGGGAATCGACACGCAGGCCGTACTCCGGGCGGCGGGCACAAAGTGGAATTTTTTAAACTTTTACCCGGGCCTTGTGGGAGGGCACTGCATCGGCGTTGACCCCTATTATCTGACCTACAAAGCGGAGGAGCTGGGATACCACAGCCAGATCATCCTGTCCGGGCGGCGCATCAACGACGATATGGGAAAATATGTGGCGGAGAACGTGGTCAAGAACCTGATCAAAGCGGACAAGCCGGTGCGCAACGCCAGAGTGGCGGTTCTTGGCTTTACCTTTAAAGAAAACTGCCCGGATACCAGAAATACCAAAGTCATTGACATCATAAAGGAGCTGCAGGAGTACGGCATCGCTCCGGTCGTAGCAGATCCCCAGGCAGATGAGGAGGAGGCCGGACGGCTTTACGGAATCCGGTTTGCAGATATCAGGGAGATACAGGATATGGATGCAGTCGTACTGGCCGTGGCACATGAAGCATTCACCGGGCTTGAGCTGCGTCAAATCGACGCAATGTTTGGTCAGGGCAGAAAAGTTTTGCTGGACATTAAGGGCATTTTAAACCGCAGAGAATATGAGGCGGCAGGATACTTATACTGGAGGCTGTAGCTGATATGGGATATCAAAATCTGAAATTTCCGGAAGACTCCGTATTTCTCGTAACAGGAGGCGCGGGGTTTATCGGCTCCAATCTGTGCGAGGTGATACTGGATCTGGGGTGCAAGGTTCGGTGTCTGGATGATCTTTCGACAGGAAAACAAGAAAACGTGGATCTGTTTATGGATCATCCGAATTACAACTTTATCAGAGGTGACATCAAAGACCTGCAGATCTGTATGGATGCCTGTGAGGGCGTTGATTACGTTCTGCATCAGGCAGCGTGGGGATCGGTTCCGAGGAGCATTGAGATGCCCCTTTTTTATTGCGCAAACAATATCACGGGAACCTTAAACATGCTTGAGGCCGCAAGACAGAAGAACGTCAGGAAGTTTGTATATGCGTCAAGCTCCTCGGTCTATGGGGATGAGCCGAACCTGCCAAAGCAGGAGGGGAGAGAGGGACAGCTATTATCCCCCTATGCCGTGAGCAAGCGGGCGGACGAGGAGTGGGCGATGCAGTACACAAGGCATTACGGGCTGGATACCTACGGCCTGCGCTATTTTAACGTATTTGGCCGGAGACAGGACCCGGACGGGGCCTATGCGGCGGTGATTCCGAAATTCATCAAACAGCTCCTAAACGGCGAGGTTCCGACGATAAATGGGGACGGGAGACAGAGCCGTGATTTCACCTACATCGAAAATGTGATCGAGGCGAACCTGAAGGCGTGTCTAGCACCGGGAGAAACAGCGGGAGAAGCGTACAACATCGCATACGGCGGAAGGGAATACCTGCTGGATATTTATTATGCACTGGCGAATGCGCTTGGTATTCGGGATCAGGATGGAAAATGTCCGGAGCCGAACTTCGGTCCGGACAGGGCCGGGGATATCAGGCACAGCAACGCGGATATCAGCAAGGCAAAGGAGCTGCTGGACTATGATCCGGAATGGAGCTTTGAACGCGGGATTGAGGCGGCGATTGAGTGGTATAGGGAGAATTTATAATGGATAATCCGGTGAGGGTTCTTCAAGTAATGGGTTCGCTCAACAGAGGTGGGGCAGAGACTATGATTATGAACCTATACAGAGCGATTGATCCCCGGCAGGTTCAGTTTGGTTTTATTACACATGGCAGTATCCATGGAGCTTTTACTGGTGAAATACAAAGAAGAGGTGGGGATATTTACTGTTGCCCGCGGTATACTGGTATCAATCATATAGCTTACTGTAAATGGTGGAAGGATTTTTTTGATAATCATAAGAGTTATAAAATACTTCACTCTCATGTGAGAAGTACAGCATCTATATATTTTTTAATAGCTAAGAGATATGGCATAACAACCATAATTCATAGTCATAGTACGACTAACGGAAGCGGGGTCCAATCTGTCCTAAAAAGATTATTACAATATCCGCTCAAATATGAGGCGGATTATTTTTTTGGATGCTCC
>CAZNQZ010000326.1:0-2750 GCA_964575245.1 uncultured Lachnobacterium sp.
TACTCGGTCGTGCTGTTCGACGAGATTGAGAAGGCGCACCCGGATGTTTTCAACGTGCTCCTTCAGGTGCTTGACGAGGGGCATATCACGGACTCGCAGGGCCGCAGGGTGGATTTCAAGAATACGATCATCATCATGACGAGCAACGCGGGTGCGCAGTCCATTGTTGAGCCGAAAAAACTTGGTTTTGGGGCAAAGGAGGACGAAAAGCTCGACCATGAGCGGATGAAGAGCAGTGTGATGGAGGAGGTTCGGCACATTTTCCGGCCGGAGTTTTTGAACCGGATTGACGAGACCATAGTATTCCGCTCGCTGAACAGAGAGGATCTCAAACAGATTGTTGCGCTGCTTGTGAAGAATATTGAGGAGCGCTGCAGCAGTCAGCTCGGCATTACACTGACTGTGCGGGATGCGGCGAAGGCGTGGATTGTCGAGCAGGCGTATGACCGCAAATACGGCGCGAGGCCGCTGCGCAGAAAACTGCAGGAGGAGATCGAGGACCGGCTGGCGGAGGAGATTATACAGGGGAATCTGGGCGCAGGAGATCAGGTGGTCGTGACGACAAAAGACAAGAAAATCGTCGTGACAAAGGCGTGAGGAAATGCTATAATATAGACACAGATATATCGGTTTACTACAACACAAAGGAGAATACAAACATGGCTGCAATCAGTGAATTAATCCGCACCGAGGACAACGGGACGATCAGCTTTGGAAATTATGGACTGGCGTCAAAGAAAAAACTGGACAATTACGAATTTGGCGGTGATATCTACAAGGTAAAGACGTTTAAGGAGATCACCAAGCTGGAACGCAACGGGCTCTTTGTCTATGAGTCAGTTCCGGGCACGGCAGTGACCGGATATGCCCAGACGGCGGATATGGTAGCGTTCTCTGTCGAGGGGGAGGAGGATGCCCAGATCACGCTGGAGCTTGCCGCAGAGACTGAGTATGAGATCACAGTGGATGGCAAATCCGCCGGCGTAATGAAGACGAATCTTGGGGGCAAGCTGAGTCTTTCCGTTGAGCTGGAGAGCGGCAGACAGGTGGCAATCAAGGTGGAGCAGAAGTCGTGAAAAAGAGTGTATTTTTCTGTCAGAGCTGTGGCTTTGAATCGGCCAAATGGATGGGACAGTGTCCGGGCTGTAAGGAGTGGAACTCCTTCGTCGAGGAGGTCGTAGAAAAAAAGAGCGCAAACAGCGCAGGAAAGATGAGACAGGCAGCGGAGCTTACCCCGCTGCCTTTGTCGGCCATACATGCCGAGGACGGGGTGCGGATGAGCACAGGGATGTCGGAGCTGGACCGCGTGCTTGGCGGCGGGATTGTGAAGGATTCACTCGTGCTTGTGGGAGGTGATCCGGGCATCGGCAAGTCCACACTCCTTCTGCAGGTCTGCCGGAACCTCTCCGCAGAGGGACGTTTTGTTCTGTATATCTCAGGGGAGGAATCCCTGCAGCAAATCAAGCTGCGCGCAGAGCGCATCGGGGAGTTTACCGATTCCCTCAAGCTTTTGTGTGAGACGAATCTGGAGCTGATTCAGGGCGTGATCGAGCAGCTGAAGCCTGAGGTGGTGGTTGTGGACAGCATTCAAACTTTTGTTTCCGATGCAGTGGGCGCCGCGCCGGGCAGTGTGTCGCAGGTGCGGGAGACGACGGGGGTTCTGCTTCGGATTGCAAAGGGTATGGGGCTTGCGGTGTTCATTGTCGGCCATGTGACCAAGGAGGGTGTGGTTGCCGGACCGCGCGTGCTGGAGCACATGGTGGACACGGTTCTCTATTTCGAGGGTGACCGGCACGAGAGCTACCGCATTCTGCGGGGCGTCAAAAACCGCTTCGGCTCCACGAACGAGATCGGGGTGTTCGAGATGCGCACGGAGGGTCTGGTGGAGGTGGAGAATCCGTCAGAGTACATGCTGAGCGGAAAGCCGAAAAACGCCTCCGGGTCCGTGGTCGCATGCTCTATGGAGGGCACACGTCCGATTCTTCTGGAAATACAGGCGCTCGTGAGCCACAGTTTTTTCAATAATCCAAGGCGGACGGCGACGGGGGCGGACTATAACCGCGTCAACCTTCTCATGGCAGTGCTTGAGAAGCGTCTGGGCATACAGCTCTCCGACTGCGATGCCTATGTGAATATCGCGGGAGGCATTCGGATGACGGAGCCGGCGATTGATCTGGGGATCGTGCTGGCGCTGCTCTCGAGCAAAATGGATCTGATCATCGACGAGCGCACGATCTGCTTCGGCGAAGTGGGGCTTTCCGGCGAGGTGCGCGGCGTCTGCATGGCGGAGCAGCGGGTGCTGGAGGCAAAAAAGCTTGGTTTTGAGATCTGTATCCTTCCGCAGGTCTGCGCGGATGTGATGAAGCAGACCGACGGAATCCGCCTGATCGGCGTCGGCGATGTGAGGTCCGCGCTGAATGCGGTGCAGAGGTGAGAAAAAATTTTAAAATTTGACAAAATAGGTGTTGACTTTACAAAAACGGCGTGCTATTATAACAAAGCTGGCTCGTTCAGCAACGAGCAGATCACAAAAGAGTCTGCGAAACTGTACCTTGATAACTGAACAGTGAAAACCTTGAAAGATTTAAAAAACATGTATGGTGGCGAGAGATCGCCATCAGGTCAATTTCTAAAAGAAGCGACCAACAGTAAATTCAGAACACGATTCTGGATAGCCAGAGATTCTGGCAGGAGAAACATCATAAATTGAGAGTTTGATCCTGGCTCAGGATGAACGCTGGCGGCGTGCC
>CAZNQZ010000327.1:0-2714 GCA_964575245.1 uncultured Lachnobacterium sp.
GCTCTTCTTTTCCGGCGTTGGAAACAAGCAGTCTCTCAAGAAGCGTTACAGGGATCTCATCAAGATTTATCACCCCGACAATCTGGACGGCGACAAGGCCGCCATTCAGGAGATCAACAGCGAGTACAATAAGCTGTGCGCGTTATATGGGTGTTAAAATCCCCGGCAAAGAGGAGCGGGGAATACAATAAGGTACGGAGTATGGGCTTGATTGCCCTGCCCCGTACCTTTATTTTTTGAAATGTGTAACCTTCCCTCCCCAAACGGTGCTTAATAAGGTGAGGGCCTTCCAAATGATCTTTTGAGAAGAAAGGAGGTGACAGCCCTGGATGACAGTAAGATTGTTGAGCTGTATCTTGGCCGCGACGAGGAGGCGGTCAGGCAGACAGCCGAAAAATACGGCGGTCGTCTGCGCTCGCTGGCATATGGAATTGTAGGTGACAGGCAGACCGCCGAGGAGTGTGAAAACGACACCTACATGGAGGCGTGGAACACCATCCCTCCGCATGAACCGGATAGCTATCTGTACGTGTTTCTTGCCCGGATTACCAGACACCTTTCTCTGAATTGCTGCCGGTATCGCAGCCGCTTAAAGCGCAGCGCGCTTATTGTGGAGCTCGGCACAGAGCTGGAGCAGTGCATTCCGGCCCCGGATGATGTGGAATGCCGCATCGACGACATGACATTGCGTGGCGCCATAAACAAATTTTTGGGCACGCTGAGCGAGGAAAAGAGAACTGTTTTTGTACGCCGGTACTGGTATCTGGATTCCATTGCTGACATCTCGGAGCGTTTGGCACTGTCCGAAAGTAAAGTAAAAACAACACTCTTCCGATGCCGCAGCCGGCTTCGGGAGTATCTGGAAAGGGAGGGTTACACGATATGAGAGGAAATGAGCTGTTAGATAAGATGGACCTTATTGATGCCGCCTACGTGGAGGCGGCGGAGGCAAGGCTCAAAAAGAAAAGAAAAGTCTGGATGAAATGGACAGCCGCGGCGGCCTGTCTCTCCCTTGTGTCCGTTGCAGCCGTTATGGGTTTGATGGGGCGCAAGACGGACAATGTCACCCGGGTTTCGCTTGGAGGGATCACGCGGGAATACAAAAATGAGAAGGTGGTGGCGGGCGAGTCGGCCAGAGTATGGCCATGGGAATATCTGACGACTGCGGAGCAGTATGCGACACTGATCCTGAATGGGGAGAAATACCGGTCAGGTAGAGCTGTTGACAAATCGTACACCGGCAATCTCCTTGGCAGCTATGAGCTGACGGGGACTGATCCCTATACGGACGAGGAGCATCGGATGACGGCGGAGGTCTATCAGATTCAGGGGATTTCCGAAGCCAGGCTTGTGGCTGTGGAGCTGGAGGGAGAGTTTTACGTGTTCACCCGCGATGCATACGCGCCCCCGGCGGATTGGGGAGAGGTGCTGGACGATTACGCGCTGGAGAGGATGCTGTCATTTGAGCAGTTTACGGAATATGATGGCTTTGAGGAAAAAGGCCATTACAGACTGAGGGATGACGCGGCAGTCTGGGAGATTCTGAGCGCCTGCAGGAGCGCGGAATTCGTCGGGGATAACAATCCGCCTGAGGGCAGGTATCTCAGCTTCACTGCCACATCCGACGCGCTGGGGGTTTACCGGAGAGTGTTTTCCGTTGCGGAGGACGGCTATGTCTGGACAAATATATTTGACTATGCCTACAGCTTTCGGATTGGACGGGAGGCTGCGGAACAGATCTTTTCTTATGCGGTCGGAAACGGAGTCGAATCCGAACCGGAGCCCTATACCTTCAACCTTGCAGGCACACTGACCGAGATCACGGATGGATATATGATCGTGGACGATACAGTTTTATGTGCGGATGAAAGAGAGGGCATGCGCTTTAAAATTTATCTGGATGACATGCGGATCAGGCGCCATATCGACTGCGGGGAGCTCGCGGTTGGCGATTTGGTGGTAATCAGCTTTACCGGCAATATCAATGTGGACGCGGGTAATGTGGTTGAAGGAGTTTATTCCCTGTCTGAGGGATTTCTGTCCGGAGATAATCTGTTTATTCCGGAATGAGGCCTAAGTGAGTCTTGCATTTTGCACTTTTCCTATGCTATAATTAGTTATGTCTATGATTTTATAGGGAGAGAGTGCGATGGACAGAAAAAATCTGGTGGAGGAGCTGCAGAAGGCGTTCAAGGGTGACGACAGAGAGCGGAGCACTGAGGATGAAAAGGACGTGGAGTTTGTGCAGAACACGAACACGCTGCGCATCAACGAGCAAAAAACCCCGGATGAGCCGGAGGAGAATAAGGTTCATGTGATGACCGAGGAGGAGCTGTTTTCCCGTCTGCTGAAAGAGCGCAGGGGGAAGTAGGCGATGAAGTGGGTCAAATATACCATTGAGACGACCACCGCAGCGGAGGATTTCATGAGCTCCATGCTGATGGAGCTCGGTATAGAAGGAATCGAGATTGAGGACAACATTCCCCTCACGAAGGAGGATCAGGCAGAAATGTTTATTGATTTCCTGCCTGATCTTTTGCCCGATGAGGGGATTAGCCGCGTGAGCTTTTATGTGGAGGATGACGGCAGTGACCGGGGCGCGCTCTTAAAGCGGGTGAAGCTTGGGCTTGAGGAGCTGCGGGATACGGTGGATGTAGGCTCAGGAGCGATCACCTCCTCCGTGACGGAGGATCTGGACTGGATCAACAACTGGA
>CAZNQZ010000328.1:0-2705 GCA_964575245.1 uncultured Lachnobacterium sp.
TTCATAGTTCTCGCGAAGAGAGCGCGAGATCCTCCTTTTAATAGCAGAAAGATTTTCTTTCTCATACTAATCTTTTTCATAATGAAACCGGTGTGCAAGCAACGGTTTCCCTCTTTTATGCGGCAGAATCCTATCTGCTGTCAAGGATATATTTCACATACTGCAGGAAAGCGTTTGGAATGGCATACCGTTCCCGGACCTCATCGGCCTCGACGAACAGGAAATTGTCAGCGCCTCCCGAGCCGCCCGTCTCCCCGATCAGCACCGCGTAGCCCTTCATATGCCACTCCACGTGAGAAAAAATATGCTTTGTCTCTCCCAGCGGACGAATATGGAGGGGTGAATACCCCAGAGAAGCCAGATATTCCATTGCCTCCTGCTGCTCCATGTGCCCGCTGTGGTTCGGAAGCTCATAAAGGCCGGCCAAAAGCCCCTCGTCCTCACGCTTGTGAATCGCATACCGTTCCCCTTCCCGGATGACAAATACGGTCCTGTCCTCAATTCTCCGCCCTTTTTGTCTTGTCTTAACAGGGAGCTCGCCGATCCGGTTCTGGATTCTTGCTTCACAGAAGAGCCCCCACGGACACTCCTCACAGTGGGGCGCGCCGTTGGGAACACAGACAAGCGCTCCCAGCTCCATGAGCGCCTGATTGAACACGCGCGGCTGCAAAATCGCATCAGCTCCCCCAGCCCACCGCCGCATCAGTTCTGATAACTGGCGCTCCAGCTCACCGCGCACGGATTGCTTCATAATATCCGAGTCATCCGCCCGGACTCTGGAGATGACGCGCATCACATTTCCGTCCACCGCCGGAACCGGCTGATTGTAAGCAATGGAGGCGATCGCTCCGGCTGTGTAATGCCCGATTCCCTTCAGGGTCAGCAATGTCTCATAATCATCCGGAAGCACTCCGCTGTACTCCTCGACGATCTTCCTGGCAGCCGCGTTTAAATTCCGCACCCGGTTGTAGTAGCCCAGCCCCTCCCACAGCTTTAAATATCGGTCCTCCGGACATGCTGCAAGCGCCTGCACATCCGGCAATTCCCGGACAAAGCGCTCAAAGTATGGTTTTACCGCCTCCACCCGCGTCTGCTGCAGCATGATCTCCGAGATCCACACCCGGTAGGCCGTGGGCTCCTCCCGCCACGGAAGCACCCGGGCATGGCCCGCAAACCACTGCTGCAGCGGTTCTATGATGCAGGACAGTTCAAGCAGTGACATTGCCTGCCTTTATCTTTCATGAATCTGCGCGTGCAGATCCTGCAGGGAATGGCCCTCCCCGTTTCCGTGTTTTTGTACATAGAGGATTCCCTCTGCCGTGGCACGCGCCGCGGCAATCGTAGTCATATAGGGAATCTTTCCCTTGATCGCCGCTTTGCGCAGATAACTGTCATCGTGCACGCTGTCCGCCCCAACCGGGGAATTCACGATCAGGTCAATCTGCCCGTTGGTGATCATGTCCAAAATGTTCGGTCTGCCCTCGTAGAGCTTCTTTACCAGCTCCACCGGAATATTTGCCTCCTGAATCAGCTTACAGGTATTCCCGGTGGCAAGAATGCGGAAGCCCGCATCACAAAAGGCACGCGCCACCTCGACCACCTCCGCGCGATCCTTGCGGTTGACACTGATCAACACGGTGCCGTTTAATGGCAGCCGGGTCTGAGTTGCCTCCTGCGCCTTATAGAACGCCTCCCCCACAGAGGATGCCAGTCCCAGCACCTCTCCGGTAGACCGCATCTCAGGGCCGAGAATCGGGTCTACCTCCTGGAACATATTGAATGGGAACACTGCCTCCTTGACCCCGTAATAGGGAATCTCCTGCTCCTTTAAGGCGGGAACCGGGGACGGCCTTCCCGTAAGATCCGCCGTGATAATTTCGGTCGCCAGCGGCACCATACGGATGTTGCACACCTTGGACACCAGAGGTACGGTGCGGGACGCTCTCGGATTGGCCTCCAGCACATAAACCCGGTCATTTTCAATCGCGTACTGCATGTTCATCAGACCCCTGACATGCATCTCCTCCGCGATCTTGCGGGTATAATCCTTAATGATCGCCACATTCTCCTCCGAAATATGCCGGGAGGGAATGATGCAGGCGGAGTCGCCGGAATGCACGCCCGCCAGCTCAATATGCTCCATGACCGCCGGCACAAACGCGTGCGTGCCGTCACTGATGGCGTCAGCCTCGCACTCCGTAGCATGGTTTAAGAAGCGGTCAATGAGGATCGGCCGATCCGGCGTCACGCCGACCGCCGCCTGCATATAGCCTTTAAGATTCTCGTCGTCGTAAACCACCTCCATCCCCCGTCCGCCGAGCACATAGGAGGGGCGCACCATCACCGGATATCCGATCCTGTGGGCGGCCTCCAGCGCCTCCTCAATCGTGGACGCCATGCCGGACTCCGGCATGGGAATACCCAGCTTGTCCATCATGGCACGGAACTGGTCGCGATCCTCCGCAAGATCAATGACAGAAGGCGAAGTTCCGAGAATGCGCACGCCGTTCTTCTCCAGCTCCGCCGCCAGGTTCAACGGCGTCTGTCCGCCAAACTGCGCGATGACGCCCACCGGCTGCTCCTTTTTATAGATGCTCAGCACGTCCTCCAGCGTCAGAGGCTCAAAATAGAGCTTGTCAGAGGTATCGTAATCGGTTGACACCGTCTCCGGATTGCAGTTGACAATGATGGTCTCAAAGCCCAGC
>CAZNQZ010000329.1:0-2705 GCA_964575245.1 uncultured Lachnobacterium sp.
GCAGAAGGACGGGAAGAAGAGAATGCGGCAGATCGGTACGGTGGAGGTGCCGCAGGAGGCGTTTATGAGTGTACTCAAGCTGGATGAGGACTGATGAAAAATTTAGAGCTGTATCTACACATTCCGTTTTGTGTTAAAAAATGTGATTATTGTGATTTTCTCTCATTTCCGGCGGATCTGAGAACACAGGTAAAATATGTGCACGCGATGCTGGAAGAAATCCGCTTTTTCGGGGCAAAGCTATCCGGCTATCCGGTGTCCACAATCTATGTGGGCGGCGGGACGCCGAGCTGGCTGGACGAGGAGCTTCTCACGTCGCTGCTGCGCCAGGTGCGCGAGAGCTTTGCGGTTGAGGACGGCGCGGAGTGCACCGTCGAGTGCAACCCGGGAACTGTGACGGCGGGAAAACTTCGGGCATACGCGCAGGCGGGGGTCAACCGTCTGTCGGTTGGCCTGCAATCCGCGGATGCCGAGGAGCTAAAGCTCCTCGGAAGGATTCACACCTTCGCTCAGTTCTTAAAGACCTACGAGCTGGCGAGAAACGCCGGCTTTTCCAATATTAACGTGGATCTGATGAGCGGGATACCCTATCAGAGGGCGGAGGTGTTTGCGGAGACTCTGCAGCAGGTGATTCGCTTAAAGCCGGAGCACATCTCCGCGTATGCGCTGATTGTGGAAAAGGGCACTCCGTTTTATGAACGCTACAAGTTTGACGCAGTGCGGCAGGAGGCGGGGATTTCGACTCAGGTTCTGCCGAATGAGGACGAGTGCTACCGGATTTACAAGCTGACGCAGCGGGTGCTGGGAAAGGCGGGGTATGAGCGCTATGAGATCTCAAATTACGCAAAGCCCGGTCGTGCCTGCAGGCACAATACCGGTTACTGGACGAGAGAAAACTATCTGGGTCTGGGAATCGGCGCGGCATCCATGATTGAGAATGTCCGTTTTTCAAATACGCGGGATATTTATACCTATATGGAAAACTGCAGGCATCTCGAGGCATTGACCGAGGAGGACTACGGAGCTGTGGCGCTGGGCAGGAAGGAGCAGATGGAGGAGTTCATGTTTCTGGGGCTTCGTATGATCCGGGGAGTCGCGCGCGCGGAGTTTGAGGAAAATTTTGGAATGCCGCCGGAGGCGGTGTACCGCGATGCCATGGAGGATTTGAAGGAACAGGGCTTACTAACGGCCGCAGAGGGAAGAATCTGCCTGACAGACCGGGGGCTGGATCTCGCAAATTACTGTATGGCAAAATTTCTGTTGGAAAAAATATAAAAAATGGCACGAAGGGTGTTGACATTCAACTGCCTTGGTGCTATTTTATTATCAGAACGATATTAGCACTCCAATCAATTGAGTGCTAACAACGCCAGGGACAGAGAGGGATGCGATGGAAAACGGTGCATTGGATGAGCGGAAAATCAAAATACTGGATGCGATCATCCGAAACTATCTGGAGACGGGGGAGCCGGTCGGGTCGCGGACGATTTCCAAGTACACGGATTTGAATTTGAGCTCTGCGACGATCCGAAACGAAATGTCCGATCTGGAGGAGCTGGGCTATATTGTTCAGCCTCACACCTCCGCGGGACGGATTCCTTCGGATAAAGGCTACCGCTTTTATGTGGATCACCTGATTCGGGAAAAGGACCGCGAGGTCGCAGAGATGAAGGAATTTGTCATCGAGAAGACCGAAAAGATGGATCAGGTGTTAAAGAATGTGGCGAAGCTGCTCGCGAACAACACAAATTACGCGACGATGGTTTCAGCCCCCTCCTACAACAAGAACAAGATCAAGTTTATCCAGCTCTCGGCTGTGGATGAGGAGCATATTCTGGCGGTGATCGTTCTAAACAGCAACATTGTAAAAAACCAGATGATCGATGTGAAAGCTTCTCTGGACAATGAGACTTTTCTCAGGCTGAACCTGTTGTTGAACACGATGCTGAACGGGCTTTCCCTGCAGGAGATCAACCTCGGCACAATCGCCAGACTCAAGGAGCAGGCGGGAGACTACGGCTCTATTGTCGGCGAAGTGCTGGACGCGCTGGCGGAGACGCTGAGCGAGAATGAGGATCTGGAGATTTACACCAGCGGCGCCACGAATATCTTAAAGTATCCGGAGCTCTCCGACGCGGAGAGTGCGACAAACCTGCTGTCGGCATTCGAGGACAAGGAGGAGCTCGCAAGTCTGGTGACGGAGTCTCTGGCGGATGAGAGAAACGAGCACGGGATTCAGGTGTACATTGGCAATGAGGCACCGATCAGGATGATGAAGGACTGCAGTGTCGTCACCGCGACCTACGATCTGGGAGAGGGCGTGACAGGCACCATCGGTATTATCGGTCCGAAACGGATGGACTACGAAAAGGTTATGGACAATCTGAAAAATCTTAAGTCGCAGCTCGACGGGATTTTTATAAGGTCAAAGGATAATGATCAGAAAGGCGGTTAAGGATGGAAGAGGAAAAGAAAAAGGACCTCTCAGAGGAGCTGGAGGATATCGGCGGTGAGCAGACGCTGGAGGAGACGGAGAGCGATGACATGCATGGAGAGTCCTCCGAAGAACCGTCCGGAGAGGCTGAGTCCGGAGCAGAGACTGCGAATGAGGCCGGGGCCGGGGCGGAGGAAAGCGGAGAGACAGAGTCCGGGGCGGAGGAAAGCGGAGAGCAGGTTTCCGACAAAAAGGACGGTTTTTTCAATAA
>CAZNQZ010000330.1:0-2701 GCA_964575245.1 uncultured Lachnobacterium sp.
CCACGAGGATCTTGTTGGAGTTGATGTTGACCTTCGTGTTCGCTGTGATCATATTGTTGGTAACTCGCATATGGATACCCCCCTGTAATCATTCCTTATTGCAATCATTCCTTACGGGTTCGACATCCTTGTACTGAATTCCCGACAAATTATATATCGGCGTTTTACTTAGAAAACATTAGCCCATTCAGGTCACGCCGGTCTGATTGATCAGTTTATCGTAAATTTCCGCCATCACCGAGATCATTTTCGACGCGAGGTTGTATGCATTCTGAAACTTAATCAGATTCTGAGCCTCCTCGTCCTCATCCACACCGGAGACGGAGGTTCGCTGGTTCACAATGGTATTGCAGAGGTTCGTGTAGTTTTTGCTGTGGATTCCCACCTTATTCACATCCACCGTGATGTCCGAAAGAAGGGTTTCCAGAAAGTTTTCCGCCCCGTCGCCCCGGAACATTTTCACGTCCTTCTGCAGGGTCAGAAGCTCCTCGGCGATATCGTACTGATCGACCTTTCCCGTGATCTCCGTAGCTGTGGAGAAATATGTGGGGTCCTGCAGGGAACGCTCGTTGACCCTGATCGTCGCTGCGGTGAGCTTATAGTAGCTGTCCGTCTCGGAGGTCAGCACATAGCCAAACGCATTGCCCGCCTCCTCCTCCGCTTTTGCATCCGCAATCAGCTGGTCAAATTCGTCCACATCCCAGACTATGCCGGTCTTGGTTTCACCCGTGAAGAAAGAGCCCATCGGTTTATCGTTCAGATCCACGCCCTTCTTCTCGATATCGTTGAAGGCCTGCGTAAAGTTGCGGATAAACTCGTTGATCTGCTGCTGGTAGTAGGGAACACCCATCGAATTAACGCTGGACCCGCAGGTGACGCGCATACCGACCAGTCCGGAATTATCGCCCTCAAGGGGCTCGCTCAGCTGAAAGGTTACAGTGGCAAGACCGTCCTTGCCCACCTCGGCGCTCCAGCCGTCATAGTTATAGCGCGTGTTGCCGATCTTGATCTGCCCCTTTTCCGGAAGGTTCAGTGCATTGACCTCCGAGAAGGACAGATTATCCATCTTGATGGTATTTTGTGTGATCTCTGTCACACTGCCCTTTAAATTCTCGTTGTTGTTGCCGTCGCGCACGGCAAAGAGGGCCTTGAGGCTGCCGCCTGCCGTTCCGGTTGTCGCGGCGAAATCCATGTGGGTATCCGACCATGAAACGGAATAAAGCCCCTCGATATCCATCTGATTCTGCTTGTATTCGGTAGAAACGCACTCTAAAGTACGGTAATCGTTGCCGTCCACAAGCACCTGCCCGTTGATGATGACGCGGTAATTCGTGCCGCCCAGATCCTCGCCGTGGGAATTGTGGATATCAAATTCCTGCGTCTCCACGCTCACGATGCCGGATAGCTCATCCACCAGCAGCGCGCGGTGGTCGCGAAGCTCGTTCGCAAAACCGCCCCGGACTTCAATCATATTGATCTCGCGGTTGAGCATCGCGATCTTCTCAGAGATCGAGTTGATATTGCTCACCGTGCTCTTGATCTCCTCGTTGCAGTCCGCCTGCATTTCCGACAGGTTCTGATTCAGGGCGTTAAAGTAGGTGCACAGGCTCTGTGCCTGATTGATAAACTGATTACGCACGCTCTTGTCACCGCCATTGGTCTTTAAGGTGTCCAAAGCGCCGAACATCTCGCTGAAAATGGCTGAAAAGCCCTTCTGGGTGTCGTCATTTTTCAGAAGTGTCTGGATCTGGTCCAGATAGTGCAGCTGCTGGTCATAGTATCCGCGGCTCGCGTTATTCTCCCAGTATTTGGCGTCATAGTAGAGATTGCGCTCCTGAATGATACTGACCGCGCCGACACCGGTTCCGGTGCTTCCGTACCGGGTATACACGCGCAGAGGGTCTGTAGATTCCAGCACTGTCGTCTGTCTGGAATACCCTTCCGTCTGAACATTTGACACATTGTTTGCGGTAGTGTTGATCGACGCCTGAAATGCCGTCAGGCCGCTCGCCGCAATATTCAGGCCGAAAAATGTAGATGGCATGTGTAAACCTCCTTTGCACCGTTAAATCAGTCCGGTTACGATCAGCTCCGTCATCTGGCTGATAACGGTGATGAAACGGCTGGCCGCGTTATACGCAGACTGGTACTTGATCATTTTGGTCAGCTCCTCGTCCGAAGAGACTCCCGTGAGCATCTGGCGCTTGTTGTCTACGGATTGCACCGCGCCCTCCAGCGTGTCAGCGGCAGATCCGTAAGTATTGCCCTCAATGCCGAGCTCATCCACCACCCGCTGGTAAAACTCCTCAAAGGTGCAGGGCTTTGCGTCGTAGGGGTTCAGCTTCATCCCCTGCTCTGCCCACGCTGCGGCAATTTTTTCACCGAAACCGTAATCCACCTGATCGAACACGCCGTCGTTCTTGTAGGCGGGCATCAGGGTGATCTGCTTATCCAGCTCCTCATTTATTTTGACGTTGCCGATCTCATAGCGGGTGGACGCATCATCCGGATCTTCTTCGTTATATACATAATAGGTCTTGCCGTCAGTACCTGTCACCTCCGTGTAGCGCGGACAGTCCGGGCGCACAAAGAGCTCCCTCGGCGGCAGTTTTCCGTCCACGCCCACCGGACAGTTCACTTCATCCAGCACAAGTGTCTTTCCCGCCTCTATGGTAATGGTTTCACCGTTCGCAGTTGTGCC
>CAZNQZ010000331.1:0-2697 GCA_964575245.1 uncultured Lachnobacterium sp.
CGAGGAAATTCCGTGACAGATCTTGCAAGGCGATGTCAAATGTTGTATGATGACGTAAATTTTGACGAAAGGAACCTTTGTCTAATGTTAAATTTTTGGTTATATCCTGCCATCTTAATCTATATGGAACTGTTGTACCATTTTGGCTGCTTCGGTCTTCAGGGGATCAACCCCCTGTTTCTGTTGGGTATGATCTTTGTCGTATCCTCCATTCAGACCCTGATTGGCGGCTGCTTCTCCAAAAGAGGGGCCAGGCGCGCATTTTTCATCATGATGGTACCCCAGTGGCTCGTCTATGCCGTGCAGACGGTCTATTATAAGATTTTCCGCCAGCCGCTGCGCACTGCCGCTGTCTTCATCACCGGCGGGGACGCCCTGACCGATTTCTGGCGCGTCGCCTTAGACGGAATCCTGCACTCGCTTCCCTTGCTGATCCTTCTGGCGCTGCCTCTGATCGCGGTTCCGATTTTATGGAAAAAAGGCATCTGGAAGCCTAAAAAACACTACCTGAAGGAGCGCCTTTTGCTGGCCCTCTCCACCGGCGGCGGACTCGTCCTGTGCCTCTTCTTTCTCCTCATCGGAAATATGACGGACAGTGACAACGCCGACCGATACCTCTCCTTCTACGATCCTCTTTCCGTCTCCCGGGAGATGGGGCTGCTCCCCATGGTACAGCGCGACATCTGGGGAGAAATTGCCGGGCTGTTTGACAAGACGAGCGACATGCCACCTATCTTCCGGGACCCTGTGTCCGCACAGAACAGGCCGGGAGATACCTCCGGCACGGAACCGACGGAATCCGAAAACACGGAGCCGACGGAGTCCGAAAACACAGAGCCGGAGCACAGGTATAACGGCTGGGATCTGGATCTTGCCAAACTGGCGGAGGCATCCTCCGGAAACAAGGAGATGACCTGGCTGGCGGAGTACATTGCAAGCGAGACTCCCACCAACTGCAACGAGTACACCGGCAAATTCGCAGACTACAACCTGATTTTCCTGACCGCCGAGGGCTTTTCCACCTATGCGATTGACAAAGAGCTGACCCCCACGCTATACAAAATGGTCAACTCCTCCTTTGTGTTCAACAACTACTATGTCCCGGTATGGCAGACGAGCACCAGCGACGGCGAATACATCAACTGCACCGGCCTGATCCCTGACGGCCAGTACAGCATGCGCACGAGCGCTTCAAAGGACATGGCATACACTCTCCCACGCTTTTTTGCCGAGGAGGGCGTGGCAAAGTCCCACGCCTACCACAACAATTCACTCTCCTACTATGACCGCCACAAGACGCATCCGAATCTCGGCTACGATTTTCGGGCTGCCCTTTTAGGCAAGCTCTCCGGCGATCCGTGGGAAAGCCAGATTTTCCCCATGGAGCACCCGAACCTGTGGCCGAAATCGGATCTGGAGATGATACAGAGCACCGTCCCGGAATACATCGGGGAGAACCGTTTCCACACCTACTACATGACTGTCTCCGGACATGCCATTTACACCTTTGTCGGCAATTCCATGTCAAACAAGAACCGCGAGGCAGTGGAAGGGCTTGACATGTCCGAAAACGCGAAGGCTTACATCGCCTGCCACATCGAGCTGGACAAGGCATTGGAATCCCTGATTGACCAGCTCAGGCAGGCGGGCAAGCTGGAGAACACGGTCATTTGCCTCTCCGCCGACCACTACCCCTATGGAATGACTATGGATCAGTATGAGGAGCTGGCCGGAAAGGATCTCTCCGGCGGCATGGATCTCTACCGCAACAGCCTGATTCTCTGGAACGCCGGGATGACGGAGACGGTCACGGTGGATAAGGCCTGCGGTTCCATGGATATCCTCCCGACGCTCTTAAACCTGTTTGGCTTTGACTTTGATTCCAGAATGTACGCCGGGCGGGACATTTTCTCCGACACGGAGGGACTGGTGACCTTCAACGACAAGAGCTTTGTCACGGACACCGTCATTTACAACCGCTCAAAGCGTCAGGCCACATGGTTAAAGGATCTTTCGGAGGAGGAGAAGGAGGACTATCTGGCATGGGCCAAGGCTGAGGTAGACCGCCGCTGCTCCTTCAGCGCCTATGTCCTGCGCAATGACTACTACAAGGTCATCCGCAAAGTTCGATAGTAACAGTTCAGCCTGCAGCTTCACTGTTACGTTCGATAAAACAGCGGCACAATTGTCCCTTGAAAAATTTTACCAAATATGTATAATGGAACTGTGCGCTATGCGCCGTAAATATTGAATAATCGAGGTTTTATCATGATCAGTGCCAACAATATTACCCTGCGTCTCGGCAAGAAAGCCTTGTTCGAGGATGTTAACATTAAATTTACCGAGGGAAACTGCTACGGACTCATCGGGGCCAACGGCGCCGGCAAATCCACCTTCTTAAAGATTCTCTCCGGACAGCTCGAGCCCACCAGCGGCGATATCGCGATCACGCCGGGACAACGGCTCTCCTTCCTGCAGCAGGATCACTTTAAATACGACGCATACAGTGTCCTCGACACGGTCATCATGGGAAATAAGCGCCTGTATGATATTATGAAGGAGAAGGACGCGATCTACATGAAGGAGGATTTTTCCGACGAGGACGGCATAAGGGCCAGCGAGCTGGAGGCGGAGTTTGCCGATATGGACGGCTGGAACGCGGAGAGCGACGCCGCTATGCTCTTAAACGGACTTGGC
>CAZNQZ010000332.1:0-1324 GCA_964575245.1 uncultured Lachnobacterium sp.
GTCAGATTTAGCAAAGCTAATTTGTCCATGCATTTTAAAAAGTACAAAAATGATGATGGGAACGCTTGATTTTTGACAAAAAGCATCTTATATTATTGTATTAGAGACATTATGGTTTGATGTCTGAGTTGTATGTCTGAACAAAAATCAAATAGGAGGATGAAACATGAAACGTTCAATGAAAACCATGGATGGAAATCATGCCGCTGCACATGCGTCTTACGCGTTTACTGATGTGGCTGCAATCTATCCGATCACCCCCTCGTCTGTCATGGCCGAGGCCACAGATGAGTGGGCTACCGCGGGGCGCAAAAACATTTTCGGACAGACCGTTCAGGTTACTGAGATGCAGTCTGAGGCCGGTGCTGCGGGCACGGTTCACGGCTCCCTGACAGCGGGCGCCCTGACCACCACATACACAGCCTCTCAGGGTCTTCTTCTGATGATCCCGAATCTGTACAAGGTTGCCGGCGAGAGACTTCCGGGCGTGTTCAATGTATCTGCGCGCTGCGTAGCCAGCCATGCGCTGAATATTTTCGGCGATCACTCCGACGTGTATGCCTGCCGCCAGACCGGTGTGGCAATGCTCTGCGATTCTTCCGTGCAGGAGGTTATGGATCTGACCCCGGTTGCACACTGCGCGGCGATTAAGGGCAGAGTCCCGTTTATCAATTTCTTTGACGGGTTCCGTACCTCCCACGAGATTCAGAAGATCGAGACCTGGGATTACGAGGATCTGAAGGAAATGGTGGATATGGACGCGGTGGACGCGTTCCGCAAGAATGCGTTAAATCCGAATCATCCGGTGGAGCTTGGCTCCGCACAGAATCCGGATATTTTCTTCCAGTCCAGAGAGGCATGCAACACCGCTTACGATGAGCTTCCGGGCATTGTTCAGGAGTACATGGACAAGGTGAACGCCAAGATCGGCACCGATTACAAGCTGTTTAATTATTACGGAGCACCGGATGCGGACCGCATCATCATCGCTATGGGTTCTGTGTGCGAGACCATTGACGAGACCATTGATTTCCTGATGGCCCGCGGCGAGAAGGTGGGCGTAGTCAAGGTGCGCCTGTACCGTCCCTTCGTCAAGGAGGCCCTCATTGCGGCGATTCCGGACACGGTTAAGCGCATTGCGGTGTTAGACCGTACCAAGGAGCCGGGATCTCTGGGCGAGCCGTTGTATCTGGATGTTGTGGCGGCGCTCAAGGGCTCTAAGTTTGATCAGGTTACGATCACCAGCGGACGTTACGGCTTAGGCTCCAAGGATACGACTCCGGGACAGATCATCGCTGTGTACAACAACACGGAGAAGCCGAGA
>CAZNQZ010000332.1:1334-1712 GCA_964575245.1 uncultured Lachnobacterium sp.
AATCCGGTGACCACCCCGCAGGGGACTACCAACTGCAAATTCTGGGGTCTGGGCGCTGACGGTACCGTCGGCGCAAACAAGAACTCCATCAAGATCATCGGCGACAACACCGATATGTTTGCGCAGGCATACTTTGATTACGACTCCAAAAAATCCGGAGGCGTGACCATTTCCCATCTGCGCTTTGGACATACCCCGATCCGCTCTACTTACCTGATCTCTCAGGCGAATTTTGTGGCATGCCACTGTACTGCATATATTTATAAGTACAATATGGTGCAGGATCTGGTGCCGGGAGGAACCTTCCTGTTCAATACCCAGTGGACGGTGGATGAGCTGGACGAGAAGCTGCCGGGTCAGGTGAAACGCTATATCGCA
>CAZNQZ010000332.1:1722-2685 GCA_964575245.1 uncultured Lachnobacterium sp.
CAATATCAACTTCTACATCATCGACGGTGTGAAGATCGGCAAGGAGATCGGGCTTGGCAACCGGATTAATACGGTGCTCCAGTCTGCTTTCTTCTCTCTGACAAAGCTGATTCCGGAGGAAGAGGTCATCAAGCTCATGAAGGATGCCGCGACCAAGTCCTACGCGAAGAAGGGCGATGACGTGGTAAAGATGAACCATGATGCCATCGACGCGGGCGCTACCGCATATGTGAAGGTTGAGGTTCCGGAGAGCTGGAAGAACTGTGCGGATACTGACAATACACAGGCGCTTGGCGAGGGAAGAGCGGAGGTGATCGACTTTGTCCGCGATATCCAGTCCAAGGTCAACGCTCAGATGGGCAATACGATTCCGGTATCCGTAACGCAGAAATACGAGACCGGCTGGACACCCTCCGGTACAGCTGCATATGAGAAGCGCGGTGTTGCGACGGATGTTCCGGTATGGGATGTGGAAAAATGTATCCAGTGTAATCAGTGCTCCTATGTATGTCCGCACGCATGTATCCGTCCGGTTGCCATGACAGAGGCCGAGGCCGCTGCCGCTCCCGCAGGCATGACCATGAAGGATATGAATCAGATGCCAGGCTACAAGTTTGCAATTACGGTATCTGCATATGACTGCACGGGCTGCGGTTCCTGCGCGAACGTGTGCCCGGAGACCAAGATGGGCCGCGCGATTTCCATGGCATCCTTCGAGGAAAATGAGGGCGAGCAGAAGTTCTTTGACTATGCGGTAACACTTCCGGACAAGGAAGATGTCATCGAGAAATTCAAGATTAACACGGTGAAGGGTTCCCAGTTCCGTCAGCCGCTCTTAGAGTTCTCAGGAGCCTGCGGCGGATGCGGAGAGACCCCGTATGCGAAGCTGATTACACAGCTGTTCGGAGATCGCATGTATATCGCAAACGCGACCGGATGCTCCTCCATCTGGGGCAATTCCTC
>CAZNQZ010000333.1:0-2668 GCA_964575245.1 uncultured Lachnobacterium sp.
TCCGGTGCTCTGGAGGCTCAGCTTGATTTGGGGAAGGGTTCCGGACCACTGCTGCATCATTTTGATCTGCACAGCAAATTTGCTGTTGACAAATCCGGTTCGTAGTCATATCATAACTATTAGGTTAGTCAATACTAACTTAAAGGGTAATTAAAAAATTCAGGCAGGGGATGATTTCAATGTTGGCATGGATGATAGAAAATATGGCGACAATTATAATCAGTGTGATTCTGATTGCGGCGGTGGCGGCTGTCATTGCCGGTCTGGTGCGGGGCAGGAAAAAGGGAAAGTCCCCCTGCGGCTGTGACTGTGGCAGCTGTGGCTGCTGTGGCATGAAGGACAGCTGCCAGAAATGACCGCGAAAGACGGGATTGTTTTTGGTAAGGGTGTCTTGACATATACCCGGAGGGGGTATATAGTGGAAGCAGAGACGTGGAAAAAACAGGGAATAAATTTAGGAGATTCGGAGGATACTATCATGGATGAGAGCTGCCGTAAGACAAAGGAGCGGGGGGATGAGGAGCGCCAGAGCCTGATCCACAGGCTGAACCGTATTGAGGGGCAGATTCGCGGGATTCGGGGCATGGTGGAAAAAAATGCGTACTGTACCGATATCCTCACACAGGTTGCGGCTGCAACTGCGGCCTTAAATGCGTTCAACAGGGAGCTGCTCGCCAGCCATATCCGCACCTGTGTGGTCAATGATATCCGCGAAGGGAAGGAGGAGACCATTGACGGGCTGGTGGATACTCTGTACAAATTGATGAAGTGATCTGGCAGAAGAGAATCGGTAGAAAGGATCGAAGGATGGAACAATATTCTGTGACAGGGATGAGCTGCGCCGCCTGCTCCGCCCGCGTGGAAAAGGCGGTGTCAAATGTGCCGGGGGTCAGCTCCTGTACCGTCAGCCTGCTGACGAACTCTATGGGGGTGGAGGGCACGGCGGCTGCTGCCGACATCATCCGGGCGGTGGAGGATGCCGGGTACGGCGCAAAGAAAAAGGGAATGGAACAGACAGAGTCTGCGCGGCGTGAGGCGGATGAACTCGCAGACCGCGAGACGCCCGGGCTGGTGCGGCGTCTTTCGGCGTCGCTGCTCTTTCTCGTCGTGCTCATGTACGTTTCCATGGGGCATATGATGTGGAACTGGCCGCTGCCGCCGTTTCTTGACGGAAACCACGTCGCCATGGGGCTGCTGCAGCTTTTACTCACCGCGGCGGTCATGGTGATCAATCAGAAATTTTTTGTAAACGGTTTCCGGGGGCTGCTCCATCGCTCTCCCAACATGGATACGCTGGTGGCGCTGGGCTCGGCTGCGGCGTTTGTCTACAGCACCTACGCGCTGTTTGCGATGACGGCGGCTCAGGCCGCCGGCGACGCGGAGCTTGTCATGCACTATATGGACGAATTCTACTTTGAGTCCGCCGCTATGATACTGGCATTGATCACGGTGGGCAAGATGCTGGAGGCGCGCTCCAAGGGGAAGACCACAAGCGCCTTAAAAAGCCTGATGGCCCTGGCACCGAAGACGGCGCATGTTGTCCGGGAGGGGCAGGAGCTGACCGTTCCCGTGGAGCAGGTGGCGAAGGGCGACGTGTTTGTGGTGCGGCCCGGCGAGCATATTCCCGTGGACGGGGTTGTGGTCAGCGGAGAGGGTGCGGTGGATGAATCCGCCCTGACAGGGGAGAGTATCCCGGTGGACAAGGAAGCGGGAGATGCGGTTTCGGCGGCGACGGTCAACCAGTTTGGCTTTCTGCGCTGCGAGGCGCGGCGCGTGGGGGAGGACACGACGCTTTCCCAAATCATACGGATGGTCAGCGACGCGGCGGCGACCAAGGCGCCCATCGCAAAGGCGGCTGACCGGGTGTCCGCAGTCTTTGTCCCGGCGGTTATCACGGTTGCGGTGTTCACCATGGCAGTCTGGCTTTTGCTGGGGGCGGACATTGGCTTTGCCCTTGCGCGGGGCATTGCGGTGCTTGTTATCAGCTGTCCCTGTGCGCTGGGGCTGGCGACGCCGGTGGCCATCATGGTGGGAAACGGGGTCGGCGCGAAAAATGGCATTTTGTTTAAGAATGCCGTCGCTTTAGAAAACGCCGGAAAGACGCAGATTGTAGCACTGGACAAGACGGGGACGATTACAAAGGGAGAGCCTACGGTGACGGATATGATTGTCTGCGGCGCGTCCGGGGAGGAGGAGCTTTTGCGCCATGCCTGCGCGCTGGAGCAAAACAGCGAGCATCCTCTGGCCAGGGCAGTGGCAAAGCGGGCGAAGGAGGAGGGGCTGGACGGGTATGAGGTCACAGATTTTGAGGCGCGGCCCGGTAACGGGCTTGCGGCAAAGTGCAACGGGGTTTCTCTCACCGGGGGCAGTCTCGCCTACATCAGCGGGCTGACTGATATCCCGGAGGAGGCGGTGCGGCAGGCGAATGCGCTTGCCGAGGAGGGGAAAACTCCTCTTCTGTTTACTCTTGGCGGTGTGCTGCTCGGCATGATCGCCGTGGCGGACGTGATCAGGGAGGACAGCCCCGAGGCGATAAGGACACTGCAGCGCATGGGCGTCCGCGTTGTCATGCTCACGGGCGACAATCCGTACACCGCAAAGGCCATCGGAGAGCAGGCAGGTGTGGATGAGGTGATCGCAGGGGTGCTGCCCGACGGGAAGGAGGCCG